>JBNKQT010000144.1:0-4743 GCA_050297115.1 Ensifer sp.
TCGAGCGCGATGTCGGCCTGCGGCAAGCGCCGCAGATGATCCTCAACAGAAAGATTCTCCGCAAAAATCAGCCGTTCCGGCGCAATCCCGGCCGAACGGGCGGTAACCTGAAGGTTTTCCCGTGCCTTGGGTGACATCTGCCCCAACCACAAGACACTTCCCTCTACGGCTGCCAAAATGTGCATCCAGGCAACGAAAACGGGCGCGCGAATCTTGGCGGCGTGATTGAATGAGCAAAAGACAATCCCGTCGTCAGGTAGCCCATGCTCACTGCGAGTGCCGCTGCGGACCACCCGTTCCCGACGGCTGTCATTGCATTGGTAGGAAACCGGCAGGCGTTTGAGCTTTTCCTGATAGAAAGGTGCACTTGTTTCCGGCGTTACGACCTCATCAGTGATGGCGAACTCAATGCCCGCGCCAGTAACGCTCCCGGGATACCCAAGCCATGTCGCCTGCACGGGTGCCGGACGCTGGCAAAAAATACCAAGCCTTGAGCCTTGCGTAAAACCCTTCAAATCAATGAGAATATCGATACCGAGTTCGCGTATAAGTTCGGCCACTTCCTCGTTGTTCTTTTCCAGTATATCGACATAGAAATCCACGGTATCCAGCATTCGCTCGTGCATGGCGTCGTCGCGTTTGTCTTCATCTGTATGGCAGAAGGCAAATATCTCGTAGCGGCTGCGATCGTGGTTTTCCAATATCCCGGCCAACAGCGCCATGGTCGCGTGATCGTAAAAATCACATGAGACATAACCAACCCGAACAATCCCAGGCTCCTTGCCATCCACATTCGTACCATAGTGCTGTGGCTTGGGAGCGACCGGCGGCAGTGCCACATCCGCAGTGCGACGCGCATAGCGAGCCAGCAGTTCCTCATCACCGGTCCACATCAACGCGCGAAAAGCATTTTCCCGCAGGTCTGCAGCAGCACCTTCGGCCCTGTAAGCGGCCTCCAGCTTCACCTGCAAGACAGTAGCGGTCGTCAAATCGGCAAGATTGGATGCACACCAGAAATATTCGCTTAACGCAAAACGGTCATCCGGCTTTTCCTGAACCGCCAGTTTTAGCGGATGTGCGGCCTCGGCAAAACGCCCCAATGCGTTGAGAATCATACCCGCCGCCATCGCATGGTCATACGTCTTTGCAAGGCGAGCCAGAGCGCTGGCAAAAGGTTGGGCTTCGGCATGCCCGCCAAGTTCGGCTTGAATGGAGCATATCGCGCTGAGAACATCGGCGTTTTCGTCATCATAGCGCAACGCCATGGTGAGAACCTTCACCGCATCGCCTGGTGTCCCGGCTTCAGCAAACAAATGCGCCGAACGCGTGGCGATTTCTTTCCAGTCCGCATCAGACATTTCCAGAGCCTGCGCATAGCGAACGGCCGCTCGACGCTTCTCGCCAAGCTTTTCATGCGCGCTCGCTGCCAAAAGGAGAACCTCACGATCCGGCTGCCCATCTGCAAATATGACCCCAAGCGCCCCAAGGGCCGCCTGCATATTACCATTGTTAAACTCAACCTTCGCCAGGTCCAGCATTCGCGCGATCACATAGAGCTCCCGATCTCAACAGCCCTGTTCATAGACAAATCGTCTTGTGTCAGGCTGAATGTACGCTCATTGTGAGGGATAATTGCGGCCCGATGAGCACGTTTTTCAACAAGCCTACCTTCGACGCTTGTCCGTATTCGGTTGCTTCTTCCGCGTGTAGGATAATGCAGTTTTTCGAGTATAAGGCAGCGATTTCTCTGCGCCCTTGCCGGCGTCTGCAACATCACGATTGTACCCGGCAGCACCGACAGGTTTGGAACCATCTAGATCCCTTGCGCCCGGTTCATCTTCACTGAAGGACCCCGCAGCAGATGTCCTGTACCTGGGGTCAAGCACCCAAACCCCGGAGCCAACTGCAAACATAAAAGTTATAAGGGTTGCGTTCCAAAAGTGAACGGACCAGCCGGCCACAAAAAACGAAACAAGGCCAAAAGCATATGCATATCTGTAGGAACTGACCCTGTCATCAGTCAGTTCCAGCCGAATCGAGGCCACAACAGGATAAATCACCATCAGCATGGCGCCGAAAAACACCACAAGCCCGTGGCGCATTCCAAGCAACAGCCAGAACATATCCACACTGGCCGGCATCCACGGCAACCGCACCCAATCACCATCACCCAGACCGAACACAGGGTGGGCAAACATGTTTTCGGAACCATACTGCCAGATGTTAATTCGCGACCACGCTGTATTCGCGTTGAAAGCAAGATATCTAAAGGCCACTTTCAGCGGTGTTGAATTCGACACCAAATCAACCAGGATATAGAAACCGGCAATGGCAAGACTTAAAAGCAGGAACCTCTTCTTTATTTTTCTCAAAAAATAGTTCCACATCATCAGACCAAACTGAGCAGCCGCGCCCGCTAGGGGACCTGATGACAGACTTGTAAACCCCGCAAAAAAGACTACCGAGGATCGCGCGAATTTGACACCGTTGCTTTTTCCATACCCGAGCACAAGAATACTGGCGGAGAGAAAACTGTAACAAATCACACCAAGCAAAATGGGGTGGTCAAACGGGCCCTGCGCTCTATCGAGTCCAAGTCTCAATTCGTGCGGCACATTTGGAATCGTTGCAGAAAACTTGCTAAGTATTTCAAGAATTGGCGGCGTTCCGGTCAAAACTTCGTACAAAAAAAACGGAATAAGGCAAACAATCACTTTAAATACAAAACTATGAAACCTGTAAAAATCGTCCGCCCCCCTGATCACCACGCGCGCCATCATGTATGGAAAGAACATATCGATCCAAAGGTTGCCCACGCCCTCGAGAGCCCTGGCTCCCTCTACTGCGACGTACGCAATAGTCGACCAAATGCACACAATTAGTACGATATAGTCCAAAGCAGATTTCTTCAGATTCATGAATCTGGGAACAATTACAAGCAACGAGATCAGCAAAATAATTTTATAGAAAAATAGTTTTACAGGACCCAGGTAAAAAATAATTGGAATGCAAATAGATATAAAGAGCGCTTTGAACAGTATATCAAGGCCGCTGTTCTCTACCGTATTTTCTTTCATTTGAAACCCTGGAGCGTCATACGCCTGCGATACACCAATTAAGGGGAACTGATTGCATTAAGAGAGAGGGAAAATGATTGGCGCTCAGAAGAACTATTTTTATTTTGTGCAGCTACCCAAATCCGTTTTCGGGATTCTAGTCTCAATTCGCCATGTGGTCAACGCCACCAGCCCCCTCCTCAGCCAACCGTATGGCCCAGGATAGCTTCTATTCATTCAATATCAAATCCAGCACAGGCTCGATATCGGCGAAGCTCGTTTTGCCACCATCGAAATAGTGCTGCAGAAGCCCTCCCAGAAAAAGGCAATAAGCGGCTTGCGCATATTCCTCTCCAGCGAACACGGCAAATAATTCATGATAGCGCTCGTTGGCGATCCGCATGGATGGGTCGGCGGCGATATCTTCAGCAGGACGCCCGCGCAGATAGTCCATCAGCAAGCTGATCTCGCTGGCGGTTTGCGGCGCGAGCGCCTCAAACAAATCTCGCATCACCGTCTTGCGCTCTTCCACGCTGCCACCAGTGACGGCTGACAAAGCTACAGCCTGCTCTGCCACACCTTGCGTAACATGTGCACTGCTTGCGGCAAACAGCGCCTTTTTGGTTGGAAAATAATGATAGAGAGCACTTTTTGACAATCCCAACTCGCGCGCAATTTCACGCATGCCAAGTGCGGAATAGCCCTGCCGGGAAAACAACTTTGCAGCCTCAGCAGCAAGCGTTTTGCGATGCTCTTCATGATCCACGATTTTGGGCATTCGCCACCTAAATAGTCCAATTGGTCGAAAACATATTGACTCACGACACGCTTGTCGACTATTTATTTTAGACCGATCGGACGAAATAAGTTTTCCACGTAATCGACCTCTCCAACCCGCAGAAAGGAGAAATACCATGGCAACGCAAGGCGGCGTCAGCAGAGAACATGGCAGCGCGCTGCCACAGAAGTTGGGTTTTTGGGGCCTGCATCTTGTTCTAGTTGCCATTTGCGGGTGGCTGGCTTTTCTGGGCGGCCTACCACAGCTTGGCGCTCTGTTCGGGTTCAATTGGGGTCTAAGCGATCCGGTGCGCGCGGCAGTTCTTTTTGCCTTCGCCCTGATCTATTTTCTGCGCCACGGCGTCACGCTCTTTTATTTGTTTGTGCGCCGCGTGGAATGGCCGGAAGCACTGGGCCTGATATGCTTTTTTGCGCTTTTCGAGATTGGTTTTCTGATCACAGGCGGTGGTGCATTTCGGCAAAACCAACTGCCGTTCGGTTGGCCAGACCTGTTGGCAATCACGCTTTTTCTACTTGGCTCCTGGCTCAACAGCTGGTCGGAAATTCAGCGCAAATTGTGGAAGCGCGACCCGGCAAACAAGGGCCATTGCTACACGGGCGGCCTCTTCAGTCAGTCTATGCACATCAACTACTTCGGCGATGTTGTTCTATTCACTGGCTGGGCACTTTTCACCCACAATATTTGGACATTCGCTTTCCCCATTTTCATGGCCTTCAGCTTCGCTTTCATACATATCCCGGCGCTAGACGCCTATCTGACAAAACGTTATGGCGACGAGTTTCAAGCCTATGCAGCGCGAACAAAAAAACTGGTGCCGTTTGTGTGGTGAATGGAGCTCTCCCCGCCTTTCAAGAGAAGGTGCGACCGCAAAACGACGATACGCGCGTG
>JBNKQT010000145.1:0-4209 GCA_050297115.1 Ensifer sp.
CGTCGTCCTTCGGATATGACCAATTTGTCCAGCTACTGCGTTGCAACGGCTTGAAAATAGACAGTATTTCCTGCGCCCTTGCGCCTTGTATCTGAACAAATTGGTCATACCAAAATAACCTCATTTATGAGTCCGTGACCTTGAGGATCCACACCCAAGCCTGCGCCTGGATGGTCGGGTCAAGCCCGACCATGACGAGGGTTGGGAGGGCTGTCAGTATGGCACCAGCAGGTGACCTCGCCACCATGCGTCAGCGCCCCGTCTGGAGGTCAGGCCGACAGGCCGGTACGACCGTGAAGACAAACCAAACCCAACCAACAAAAAACACCGGAGGCACGAGCCCCCGGCGTCTTCATTCTCAACTGACTTGGCAGGTTACCAAGGCTGCTTTGCTGGACCAACGGTCAGTTCGCTGACGGCTGTGTCTTCCGGCATGTCAACTGCGAAGGAGACCGTGTTGGCGATACGCTCAGGCGAGATGCCGAATGCAGCGTAGAGGCCAGCCATGCCCTGTGCAGCGCCTTCGTCGGTGATGGTGCCGAGCAGTTCGGTGGAAATAGCCGCCGGGTAGAGCGTTACGGTGCGAACGTTGGAGCCTTCGATGGCTGCTTCCATGCGCAGGCATTCCATGAAGTCGCGAACGAACCACTTGGTGCCACCGTAAACGGCAGTGCCGGGGTAAGCCTTGAGGCCAGCAACGGACGAAACGGCAATAACCTGACCGGACTTCTGTTCGTTGAAGGTTGGCAGAACAGCAGCAACACCGTTCAGAACACCGTTGATGTTCACGTCAACCTTGCCATATGTGTCCTTGGCAAGCTTCACGATTGCGTCGTTGTCTTCCGGCTTGGTAACGTCGAGAACGGCGTAAACAGCCTCGCCGTCAGCGGCCTTGATGTCAGCAACGATTGCCTACAGCTTGTCTTCGCGGCGTGCGCCCAGAACAACCTTTGCGCCCTTGGCAGCCAGTTCCTTGGCAGTTGCTTCGCCGATACCGGAAGATGCACCGGTGATGATTACGACTTTATCCTGGATCATTGTATTACCTCATGTGTTTGCATATTGCGCCGGGTTGCCCCGGATGAAAGCCCGAAGCAGTTGGCTGCGGGAAACTCAATGAATGTTGTAATACGCCTGAGAATTTATGAGTGGTAGAATATTCTTGCCTATTTCTTGCCTAATCCTACGAGAGTGCAGATTTTTAGGCGACAATGAGAATTAAGTCAGCTACATCAGAATCCGAACATGTCAGGAGCATAACCATGTCAGACAAATCTCGGATTGAAGCCTTGGCGGCCCCCCATGCCGCGCTCTCCGAAATCATCGGGCGCAAGACTGTGGGTGTTGAAGACCTACCAACGGCACTCGACAGTATTCTTCTTTTCCGCCGTGAAGAGAAGACCGAACCGGCCACCTGCCTCATTGAACCGAGCATCGTTTTCGTTACCCAGGGCGTGAAGCAAATGCTGGTGGGCGAGCGTGCCTATCAATATAATAATGAGAACTTTCTCATTGCCTCGCTTGACCTGCCCGGCAATTCGCAGGTGCTGGAAGCAAGCCCTGAGGCGCCCTGCCTTGGTCTCGTCTTCCGGCTTGATCTGCGCATGATTGCCGAACTCTCCACGCAAATCCGCCTGCCGCATGTGCGGGACAAAGCGCCCGACGCAAGCACCGCGATTGGCGAAATGACCCCTGCCCTGCTGGAACCCTTCACCCGCCTTCTGGCACTGCTGGACGAGCCGGAATCTATTCCCGTTCTCGCACCACTCATTGAACGAGAAATCCACTATCGCCTGCTCATGAGCGATCAGGCCCACCGCCTGTTGCGCTTCGTTTCCGTTGGCAGCCAGAGCCACCGCATCGCGCGCGCCATCGACTGGCTGAAGACCAATTACGCCCGTCCACTGAAGGTGGAAGACCTCGCAGCGCAGGCGCAGATGAGCGCATCAAGCCTGCACCACCACTTCCGCCAACTCACCGCCATGAGCCCGCTACAATATCAAAAATGGCTGCGCCTCAACGAGGCCCGCCGCCTGATGCTGAACGAACATCTCGACGCCGCCGGTGCCGCCTTCAACGTAGGCTACGAAAGCCCCTCGCAGTTTTCCCGCGAATATGCCCGCCAATTCGGTGCGCCGCCCAAACGCGATATCCAGATGATGCACTCGCTGCATAACTGCGTCTAGCGATAGCTACATCTGCGACCATTTCAAAAATTTGCGACGGAACCCTATCGGGTGTCTGCAAATTCGGAACCACCAACGATCTCCATCTTTCGCTGACACGCAATGCCAGAGCCGCCAAGTGACTCCTCGGCAAAGCTTTGAATGGCTTGACGGGTTGAGAAAATCCGACCGTCGTCAACACCGGTAATGCGCCAACCAACGGCATTGCATTGCGCAGCTGGAGGACGAAGGCAAGTGCCCAGAAGAGCTGGCGCATCGGTAGGACAAATATCTGAACAATCTCTTCGTGGGACCATTGAAAACTGACACAATTGTCCAAACTGGCGAGGGGTACAAAACCATTGGAAATGGCATACGCGACAATCAAAGGTTTCGAGGGCACGCGTGTTTTAGGCAAGAGCCAGCCCACAATATTCAGCTTGGCAAAAGATATCCATGGAGGAGCTCGTATCGTTGGATGTGCTTTCTGCATTGGATCGAGCGCACTGATGGAAACTGTGGGCTATTCACCCGGAACCTTAAAACTCAAGCCGCTTTATGAACCGGACTTGAAACTTTTGCTGCTGAGTCGTTGAAAATGCCTTTGTGAAAGTTGAGAGATAGGTGATAGCCTTTCAAAATGTCCGAACCGCCAAGCATATCCCGCACCCAACGCCACAAACCACTGTGGCTTTTGATCTGCACGGCGCTGTTGCTGTTGGGGGCAGCATTGTTCTGGCCGCCGGAGGACGAAGGAGCCGCGACGCTGTCGGCCGGAATCTCCAGCGATCAAGCTGTTCCATCAACCGGGCCATCCTCCGGTTATCAGATCGAGAACGGCGTGGTTGCCTGGCACCCCATGGCGACGGGCGAACAATTCGCGGCTATTGTCTTCACATTGGGAATGGCAACAAATTCTGAAACCGTAAGAGGGCACATCCTTCCCTTGGCGGATGCTGCCAGCTTTCGCGCCATTACCGATCAATACGGGCTGGACCGGTCTCATGTCTGGTTTCGCGGCGACCTGATCGACGAGGCTGACCCGGCAAGTTTCGAAGTTCTGGATTCCGGCTTTTCGCGAGATCGCACACACATCTGGAAGGGGGCGATACCTGTCCTGCAGCTGTTACCCGGTCAGGCAAATGATGTTGACGTCCATTCGGACCTGATCTTTTCTGTCGATGCTAAAACCTACCTGACGGGCGTGCCGACAGTTTTGCTGCCCGAAAGCCCGACTACCCCGCCAACACATTATTGTCGGGACTGGTTTTTGATGAACGATGCGATCTGGCTGGGCGCGCAAGACGTGTTGACGGTTGATGGTGACGTCAAAATGCTGGACTGCGACGGTAGCATCACGACGGTCTATGAGGATGGTGTTCCCCGTGAAGATATCAGCAGGAATTATGGACTGATAGTCATCGCGAATGGCGCGGTTCAGCAGCTTTCGCGCGCCGGTGACACGACGCTGGTGGCGACGATGCCGGAACCCATCGCCGAAACCAGGTTGACCGCGTACAAGTTTCGAAACGACAGCGTTTTGCTGGCGCTGGGTGTTTCGGGAACAGTCTACGCAGTTGCGCTGCAACCCGGCATCCCGGTGCAGGTCCTTGGCCGGTACAATATGCTGTCCGACAGCGACGCAATTGTATTGGAAAAGGCATTCTGGCTGGGTGATCGATATTTCACTGTGAATGAGCCGTTCAAGGCAACAGAATCTGTTGTCAAGGATCGCGGTCGTGCCAAGCGGTTCGGCAATATGGTGCTTGCAGATGGGGTGCTATTCCATGGATCGCAGGTTGTTGCGCGTCCAGGCGATATGTCGCTGCGCATGATTGACGATGATACAATGCTGATCGGGGCGGCTTGCTTCAACTACGGCAGCTATGTCACTGATGTCGCCAATCCAGCGGCTGAAGTGCCGGAGGTCGCAGAGATTTGCCAGACCATGCGCCGGCCTGATGACGTCCTCTATGATGGTCTGCGGATCGGATTTCGACCAGCACCGACCCAACTTGGTCCCAGTGACACAAACCCCGGCCTT
>JBNKQT010000146.1:0-2234 GCA_050297115.1 Ensifer sp.
AGACATTCCGATCTCAAAAACCGCCGCCACAACATAGGTCTTTTCACGCGGCGTAACACCGAGCGGTGTCACATCGCCATCGGGTGAAATCAGGGTGATGTTATCGCCTGCGGTCAATCCGAGGTTTGTCGCCATCCGCGAGCCGATTGCAACACCGTCACCGGTGGCAAAAGCCGTCATACTGCCCTGTTTTATGTTGTCGGAGATGAAGCTTAGCTTGGCAATGTCTTCAGGCTCAATCCCGCGAACAATAGCGCCGGTTCCAGCTCCCCCCAAACCGGATGCAAGCGTCTGGCCCTCCACCAGTGGGATCGCCATCTTTACGCCCTTGACACCCTCAAATCGCGTAGCGAGCGCATCATAGTCAGACAACGGACTGTCCATCGGCTGCACAATCATATGCCCATTGATACCAAGGATACGGGAGATCAACTCCGTACGAAAACCATTCATCACCGCCATAACGATGATCAAAGTCGCAACACCCAGCATAATTCCGGCAAAGGAAAAACCGGCAATGACCGAAATAAATGCTTCCTTGCGTCGTGCACGCAAATAGCGCCACGCGATCATTCGCTCGAAGGCCGAAAACGGCTTCGTACCGTTCGCATTCTTCGTCACGCCACTCGTTTCGCCTGCCGCCACCATGTTTTCTCCGCCGTCAAGCTTTCGCCAAGAGCATGTTGATTGCAGCCTCGACAGTCATTGTGCCTCGCTCCCCGGTTTTGCGATCCTTAACTTCCACTTCACCGTTGCCGGCAGAGCGAGGCCCAACTATGACCTGATCCGGAGCACCAATGAGATCGGCCGTTGCAAACTTCGAACCGGCGCGTTCAGACGTGTCATCAAGCAACACATCTTTGCCAGCCTTGCCCAATGCATCGTAGACCTGCGCCGACACAGCATCTGTTGTCGCATCGCCACTCTTCATGTTGATGATAACCGTTTCAAAAGGTGCCACCGCCCGCGGCCAAATGATTCCATTGTCATCATGGGACGCTTCGATAATGGCGGGAACAAGGCGGCTCGGTCCAATACCGTAAGAGCCCATCTGCACAGCATGTTCCTTGCCATCAGGGCCCAAGACTTTCGCCCCCATGGCTTCGGAATACTTCGTTCCAAAGTGGAAAATATGCCCCACCTCAATACCGCGTGCGCTCACCTTCTCGTCAGCACCCAAGGCACCAAATGCCGCCTCGTCATGCATTTCATCAGTGGCCGCATATTTGCTGGTCCACATATCAAAAATACCCTGCAAGGCATCCTTGTCGTCGAAGTCCAAATCCGCAGGCGGCGCTGAAAACTCCAGAAACGCCTTGTGACAGAAAACCTCGGACTCCCCGGTTTCGGCCAGAATGATAAATTCATGGCTCAAATTCCCACCGATGGGCCCAGTATCAGCACGCATCGGAATGGCTCGTAATCCCATCCGGTCAAATGTACGAAGGTAAGACGCAAAAATCCTTCTGTAGGCATGCTCTGAGCTTTCCTTGTCCAGGTCGAATGAATAGCCGTCCTTCATCAAAAACTCACGCGAGCGCATTGTGCCAAATCGAGGCCGTATCTCATCGCGAAACTTCCACTGGATATGGTAGAGGTTCAGCGGCAAATCCTTGTAGGATTTCACGTGAGAACGGAAAATGTCTGTGATCATCTCTTCATTGGTCGGTCCAAAGAGCATCTTGCGCTCTTGGCGATCCTCAATGCGCAGCATTTCCTTTCCATAGTCATCGTAGCGGCCGCTCTCGATCCAGAGATCGGCTGACTGAATCGTCGGCATTAGAAGCTCAATCGAGCCCGCCCGGCCTTGCTCTTCGTGAATGATATTGGTGACCTTGTCCAAGACGCGCTTTCCAAGTGGCAGCCAGGCATAAATACCTGCTGACTGCTGCTGGATCATTCCGGCGCGCAACATAAGCCGGTGGGAGACAATTTCCGCTTCCTTGGGATTTTCCCGCAGAATGGGCAAGAAGTAACGCGAAAGACGCATGGCAAAGTCCAATAGATGTATCCTTCCAAAGAAGGAATCGTGGCCGAATTTTTCCTCACGCGTTCTTAAACACTTCAGCTTCGGAAGAAAAGGCGCAGTCGCACCCCACACCATCAATTAGATGTTGGACAGCAACATTGATTGACGTGTACGTAAAAAGCATAAAGTCACTGATCTAAAACAGAAATTTCCGCCCATATAAAAAAGATGTGTCAATAGTGAAAAATTTCATTTGTGTAGCAAA
>JBNKQT010000147.1:0-5014 GCA_050297115.1 Ensifer sp.
GGGGTCGCTGGGTGATGTGATGCGTGAATCGGCGCAAGCCGCCTTGACCTATGCTCGCGCCAATGCCCGGGCGCTGGGTTTGGAGCCATCTTTATTTGACAAGGTGAATATGCATATTCATGTGCCGGAGGGGGCTGTGCCCAAAGATGGCCCTAGTGCCGGTATTGGTATGACGACAGCCATTATTTCGGCGTTTACTCGCCGTCCGGTGCGCCGCGATGTGGCGATGACGGGTGAGATTACCCTGCGGGGACGTGTCCTTCCGATTGGCGGGTTGAAGGAGAAGCTTCTGGCCGCACTGCGTGGTGGCATCAAGAAGGTTCTGATCCCGGAAGAAAACGCCAAGGATCTAGCCGACATTCCAGACAATGTGAAGAACGCCCTTGAAATCGTGCCTGTGTCGCGCATGGGCGAAGTTCTTGAGCATGCCTTGTTGCGTCAACCGGAGCCGATTGAATGGGAAGAACCGGCTGTTGAGCAGGCGATCAGTTCCTCCGAATCGCCTGAAGAAACGGGCGTTAGCGTCGCTCATTAGTCTGTTGATGCCCCATTTTGGCGTGCCAAAGTGTGCGAATATTAAGGAGCCGGTATCATTACCGGCTCTTTTTTATGCCAAATATGGCTGTATCCCCTGCAAAATAAGGAGTTGCGCCGTTTTTTGGTTGCGAGTGTGGCCTGCATGGCTATTCTGCCCCACGACAATTTGAGTCGTTTCATACCAAGTAGAAAGGGGTGGAAACATGAACAAGAATGAACTCGTATCCGCAGTTGCAGAGCAGGCTGGTATCTCCAAGGGTGATGCCGCTTCCGCTGTTGATGCCGTGTTTGACACGATTCAGGGCGAACTGAAAAACGGTGGCGATGTTCGTCTCGTTGGTTTCGGCAGCTTCTCTGTAAGCCGTCGTGAAGCATCCAAGGGCCGTAACCCGTCCACCGGTGCAGAAGTCGACATTCCGGCTCGCAACGTGCCGAAGTTCTCTGCTGGCAAGGGCCTGAAGGACGCTGTCAACTAATTGACATTTGAACGCCGCAGTTGCGGCGAATTCGATGTTGGATTTTGCATAGCCCGGACGCTTTTGGCGCGCCGGGCTATCGCTTTTCAGGAGAGCGTCATGACGTTTGCGCCTGAGTGCTGCTCTGTGGCATCCAAAGCCACAGCAATGCTGCAAATATCAAAGCGTTGAACATGGGGAACGCGGCCACTTCCAGGCCAATGGTGCCGTTCGACACATAGTATAGTCCCGCCGCCAGATCGATGAGCTGAATCAGTATCATGTTGAGCAACCAAAAGCGGTCAGGTCTGCTGGCTCTTGCCAGGACAATCATGCCAATGCCGTAGGCGAAAAAGCGAGCTGACAACATGCCGAGCATGTATTGATTATCTGCTGGCGGTGCGGTCAGGCCCATCCAGATGAAAAAGGGGCCGGGGACAAGGGCCGTGAGCGTTCCCAATGCGATCTGTGAGATTGCAATAATGTAAAGCAGTATTTTGAGGCGTTTCATGGAACTTCCTTTCATATTGGTTCTTGTAATCATCTATTTCTATGACTATAAAAAGGGAAGTAGTTACAAAAAGTATAGCTTGAAAAAATATGGAAACGATTGCAGCAATAGACGAATCATGCGGGGAGGAATGCCCGGTTGCCAAGGCTTCGGACGTGCTTTCCGGAAAATGGACGACGCTGATATTTCGCGATCTCCTGAGTGGGACGAAGCGCTATAGTGAGCTCCAACGATCTCTTGCGGGTGTCAGTCCGCGGATGCTGGCAGCACGCCTTTCCATGCTGGAGGAGGCTGGGCTTGTTTCCAAGACAATCTATCCCACTGTGCCGCCAAAAACTGAATACAGTCTGACAGCGCGCGGACGGAAGGTGGAGCCGGTGATTGCCTCTATGGCGGCATTTGGCGCGACTTTGACCTAGGATTGGAGCCTCGTTCCGCCAATTAGGCCAGAATTGACGTTCATTCGTTCGATCTTGCCCCAAACCCGCTGATCGCATAGACAGTTTTAGCCGGAATAGTCCGGTATCGTTCTCAGGGCGGGGTGAAAGTCCCCACCGGCGGTAAGAAGCGTATGTGCTTCAAGCCCGCGAGCGCCAGCTACTCATGTAGTTGGGTCAGCAGATCCGGTGTGATTCCGGAGCCGACGGTTATAGTCCGGATGGAAGAGAATGGGTGAGGCTTGTGCGCGTATGCGGATTTCCGCAGGCGGCTGCACTGGTTTCTTCTCATGCCCTGATTTGTGTTGGCCTTTTTTGAAGGAAAGAAGACATGAATCAGATTGTCCTCAAAATTCGCAGTTCGCGTGCAATATCCGGTGCCGCCTTTATGGTAGCCTCGGGTGTTCTTTTTGCCATTCTCAATGTCATTTTGCAGTGGGTGACAATGCGAATGGGGTATTCGTCCGTTTCAGCCGCATTTTGGCAGTATGCCTTTGCGCTGGTGTTTTCCCTTCCATATCTGTTTCGGGTCGGTTTGCGCGCCATGCACACAGAACAACCGTGGGCACACCTGGTTCGGGTGATTCTCGCCGCGCTCGGCGTTCAGGTATGGGTGATGGGGCTTGCGTCTGTCCCTATATGGCAGGCAATTGCGCTTGTGATGACATCGCCGTTTTTTATTGTTTTAGGGGCCCGGATATTTCTTGGTGAGCGAGTCGGGTCTGCGAGATGGGCTGCGACAACGACTGGTTTTGCCGGTGCCATGATCATATTGCAGCCCTGGTCGGAGACTTTCAGTTGGTCGGCGCTGCTCCCGGTTGCTGCGGCACTGCTTTGGGGCGCCTCTTCGCTCTACACAAAGAGCCTGACAAAGAATGAGTCGCCGGAAACCATTACAGTTTGGCTGCTGGTGTTGCTGACGCCCATTAATGCCGTGTTGGCTTCGGTTTCCGGATTTGGCGTTCCTGCGGGCAGTGCATTGGTGTTGTTGATTCTGGCGGGGCTTTTGACAGTCAGTGCCCAATATTTGCTGACACGGGCCTATTTCGCTGCTGATGCGGCTTATGTGCAGCCGTTTGACGATTTGAAGCTGCCGCTTAATGTTTTGGCGGGTTGGCTAGTGTTTGGTTATGCGCCTGCGGGTACGTTGTGGCTGGGGGCAATTTTGATTCTCGGCGCGTCGCTTTTTATCATGTCTTATGAGAGGCGTGGTGAATCGGTCGCGGCTGAAACGTGAATCCGATCATATCCGGGTGCAAGGGTAGGGGAAAAACCCCGTCTTTGTGCCCGGTTTTGCGAGGGCGGGCAAAAAATTTTACAAAAACGTCAAAAACCCTCTTGCAGATTGCGATGGTTCTGAATACATGACGCTCACCAACGCGGCGGGCGATTAGCTCAGTTGGTAGAGCGCCTCGTTTACACCGAGGATGTCGGGAGTTCGAGTCTCTCATCGCCCACCATTCTTTTTCCTTTGATCACAGCAACATAGTGATTTCGTTAGCCTTCTGATTTCGGAACTGCTACGAAAGGCTACTACGTTATGTTGCGACGAAGGTGGGTAATGAGCGGACCCTGGAGGCATCCAGATTCGGGTATCTACTACTTCCGAAAGGATACGCCTGCCGATTTGAAGCGGAATCGCAAGGCGCTTATCTCTCTAGGCATCCCGTATAAGGGGTCTATTCACCGATCTCTTGCCACCAGAGACCGTAAGGAAGCCGAGCAGCGCTACAATGTGGTGAGACCCAGGGTCGAGGCAATGTGGTCGCGTTGGCGCATCATGCTCACAGATGGCCCCACAGCGCTCAACCACACCGAGATGGCCAGCATTGTAGGCGAGACCGCCAAACGCTTCCTGGGCCGCTTTGTGGACCAACCTGATGTCGTTCCTAACCTGCCTCCAGTGCAGACTCCGAGGTCCGAGAAGTTTGGCAATGAGACCCATTCGGCACTGAAGGGTATGTCGCCTACCCAACAGGTTGAGCTTTTGGAGCTCCTTCGGGACCTAACAACAGCCTCAGGCAGTCGTAAAGACCAAATCCTCTCCCAGATCATCACTGGTTACGCCAAGGACGGTAGCTATGGTTTCTTGTTGCGTGACATCATGCCAGCCTTTGCGGAAGCATTGGGCGAACAATCAGGCGATGAGACGGCTAGTGTCATTGATGAGCTTCACTCTCCGATAACTGAGGGTGACAGGGCGCAAATCAATCTCATGGCGCTCAATGAGCTGGCTGGCGTCCGCAATGCGCTTGAGTCTTCCTCTGGGTTGGACTTCCGGGCATTGAGAGAACTGGAGGTGCGGCTGGCGTCAATGCCCGCCTTTGAGCCTAAGCAGGTCCAGGAGACCAAACCTGGCAGCGCAGAACCAGTAAGCTTTACCTCTGTGGTAGACGAGGAGGAGAAGCGAAGCAGGGAGAAGAAGGGGCTCATGGCTGCCCGCAAAGGGAAGTCGGTGGCAACCATTTCCAAGTACCGGCGCATTGCTCAGGAGTTTGAGAAGTACCGGGGTGATGGCGATATGACCACCGTCACACCCGCTGAGGTCTCCCTGTGGATGCAGAAGCTTTACGAGGCTGGAAATTCACGCACGACTGTTAGGGACAAGGCGGCAGCTCTTCAGGCAATCACCAAGTGGGCACAGAAGCACAGTAGCAATCAACTCTTCCCCAATGGTCTACCGCTTGCTGGCCTAACGCTTCCCGAGCGTGACGAGGTGGACAGCTCTGAGCGAACGTACAGCCTAGAACAAGCGCAGTCCATTCTAAAGGCCTCCCGTTTGGAGACCAAGCCTGAGCGGCGTTGGTTGCCTTGGCTAATGGCCTATTCAGGTATGCGGGTCAATGAAGCTGCCACCTTCACCGCCAATGACTTTGAGCTTATCGAAGGACATTGGTTTGCCCATATCCGCCAGTCCAAGACCGGAAAGCCACGCAAGGTGCCATTGCACCCTGCGGTGATCTCTGAAGGCATATTGGATTTCGTGAAGGCTCACACGGGGCAGGGCGCGTTGTTCCCCAAGAGGACGCAGGCCAACTTGCACGAGTGGGTCAATGGTCAGGTGCTTAAAGGCT
>JBNKQT010000148.1:0-2852 GCA_050297115.1 Ensifer sp.
TGGCGCTCCTGATGCCCAATATCAAGCAACTGGAATATTTCGGTATCCCTTTTACTCTGTTGGCGCTTTACCTAGTCAGCATGGTTCGAAGCCCAAAGGCGCCGACGGCTCATTTGGTGGAACAGTTGAAGGAGCGGGGTCTCCTGATCCTTCTCGCCCATGTTTTGTTTGTGTTGGGGCTTACCGCCTACACGACCTTCAAGGTCAATTTTCCGGCGATCGTTCCATTCTATGCTGACGGGTTTCTTTCGCGCATGGACCAGGCGTTGCACGGCGGCTTGCCTTCCGAATACTTTCTGACGTTGCCGCATGAATTTGGTGGGGTGGTCACCGTTGTCTACACGCGCGTATGGCCGTTGGTGCTGGTAGGTTTGAGCTATGGTGTAGCCGTGTTTGGCCGGGGTGCGGTGGCGCAGCGCTATTTGTGGTCCCTGTTTTTTGTTTACGCAATAATCGGGGGCGTGCTGGCGACGGTGTTCTCTTCGGTCGGGCCGATCTTCTATCAGGATTTTTATGGTGAGGGGCCATATGATCGCCTGCATGCAATGGTGTTTTCAAACCCCTATCTGGAGCCGGTGCAGGTTTATACGCGTTATCTGCTGGCAAACTATAACGCCTCTGAACTTGCATTTGGCACCGGCATTTCCGCTATGCCCAGCGTTCATTTGGCAACGACTGTCCTGTTTGCCTGGGCATTGACCAGCTTTGGGCGCTGGTATGGTCTGGTCGGTTGGCTTTTGGTGATCGCCATGGAAATCGGTTCCATCTACACCGGCTGGCACTATGCAATTGACGGCTATGTTTCATTCATTCTTGTCAGTGCATTCTGGGTCGGGATCAGCCGTTACTACGGGCTGCCAATTGTTGGCCGTTCCAAGAGCAAGGCCGCACCTGCGTAAACGATATCGACACTACGCAACAATCGCGCTAAGCTTGTGCCTGTTTGAATTTATATCTGGAAGCAAATGGACGAATTGCGCTTAGTTGACAGGGTGTATGACGCCCTTCTCGAAGAGCATGAGGCGTTGCCAAGGCTTTTGGCCGACATAGGGGATTGCGCTGGCGCCTATACTGCCGGGCTTTCTCTTATCAGCCCGAGAGAGCGGTGGGGAATGAGTACGATTCCGCGCGTGGATCCGGAGCTTGTGAGCCACCATTTGGTCAATTGGGCAAAAAGGGACATTGCTTTCGATTTGCTGGAAGTGTCTGCAACCAACCATATTGGTGGCCTTGGGGCCGAAGATCTTGCGCTCTTCAAACAAAGTGCGGCCTTTCAGGAAAGCTGGCGACGCTCAGGTATGGGCGCACAGCGCCGCTTTGCAAAATTGCACGACAGCCGGGCACTTAGTGTCGTCTTCACATTGCACGCCGGGCAGGCGGACGATGAAATTGCTCCTGATGGCGAGAAACTCTTTGCCTATCTGCTGCCGCATATTTCGCGCGCCAGCAGGTTGCTGAACCGGCAAAAGCAGCTTCATCTGGAACTGCTTTCCAGCGGGTACAAAAATGCACAGGACGTTGTTGGTGTTTTCTTCGTCGGGAAGGGCGGGTTGCTTGTTCATGCCGATCAGTATGGTGAGGACATGCTGCGGCAGGAAGAGTGTTTCCACCTTGCCAATTTGCAGTATCTCTCACTTCGGCACGCGGGTTCCAATGAACGATTTCAAAATGCCATTCAATGGTGCGAGAGCGTTTCAAACACGCCCCTTGAATCGACAATTGCAATAGAAAGGGATTGTGACAGGCGATCATTGCTTGTTGAAGTTTTGCCGTTTCCCAAAGGGGTGCCGAGCGGCTCGTTCGATCTGTGGACGTGCAGAAATTGTACGGCCGTCGTTGTTGTCCGGGAGCCGGCAAAACGTCGTGCGTATATGATACAGAAGCTTCGCGAGACCTATTCCCTTAGCCATAGCGAAGCTACGCTGGCGACTGAAATCCTGAAGGGTGATGGGCGGGAAAGTGCGGCGTTGCGTTGCGGCATAGCGCTTAACACGGCGCGCGCACATTTGCGTAGCATTTATGCCAAAATGAATATCTCAAGGCAGTCCGAGTTGATCGCGCTCGTTCGTGATTCCTGCCGATTTTAGGTCGTTGGGGATTTCAGAAATAGGCGGTACGTTCGCCAAAGGGCGTCGTCTCATCGAAATTCAGCGTACCTATCCGGTCGCTTTCTCCGGAGAAAAGCCTTGCAACGCGCTCTCTGTCGTTATCGCCTTCATTCGCGGTGGTGGCATTGTAGTTGGCGCTTGGGGTGTTTTGGCTGGCTTGTGCTGTCGCCAGTTCAGCCTGCAGATTGCGCAACTCAGCTTCGAGCTTCTTCTTGGTATCTTCGCAGTCGCAGTCGCCGATTTCAGCCTTGGTGGAACTGATTTCGCTTTTCAGGCGTGCGACATCCTTTTCGTTGCCCGCCGAAGGGACGTTGTAGCTGGCAGGATCAAGGCCGCCAGAATAGGATGATATTGCAGAAATCATGACTGCATCCGGTCTGTCTGATGGTGGTTGGCCCACCCAATACACTTCATGTGCTGACACGAGACTCGCAGCTATTCGGTTAATGTATGGTTAAAAATGGTTAACGAGTGATTAATGCCAAGGGCCAATGATTAGAACCCATCTGACCGGAGCGTTTTTGCAAGCCTGCTAGGCGAAACCGCAGGCTTAGCCGTGAGCGGCGGTGAGGATTTGTGGGCGACGCATGCTTGCAAAAACGCCCGGCCCTTCGGGCGAGGCTGTCATGGCCACCGCGGTCGTCAAAATCCTCGCACGATGCTACGGCATCGTGACTGCGGTATTTTCCTACTCGGACGGCCATGCCAGCTCTCATCAGATGAGTTCTAATCATTGGTCATTGG
>JBNKQT010000149.1:0-13105 GCA_050297115.1 Ensifer sp.
ATTGCCAGCAGTCCTTTTGCGTAGGAACGTTCCAGCGCAGAAGAGACTTCCGGGGTTGGTTGAATATTATCGGCGTCGATAGTTAAAATGTCGGAAACGGCATCAACCAACAGACCCGCAATATGTTCGCCAACCTGGGCAACGATAATCACATGCCTTTGCGTCGGCACCGCAGGGCGCATCCCCAGCCGTGCTGACAAATCTATGATCGGCAAAACTGCACCACGCAGGTTAATGACTCCAAGCACATAGCTTGGCGAGTGCGGGAGCGGTGTTGTCTTTGTCCAACCCCTGATCTCCCTTACCTGCATAACATTGACACAGAACTCTTGGTCACCCACGCGAAACGCGATTAATTCCTGACCATTTGTAAAAGCACCAACTTTCGCGACCGACATTTCCTCAACCCGTTGCTACCAAACCACCCACTTCCGTACCAAGCGCCTGACCGCGCGACGCTGACACAACAGCATCCACGTCAAGAATGAGAGCGACACGACCGTCACCAAGAATGGTGGCCGCGGCAATGCCCGGAACATGCGTGTAGTTGGCTTCAAGGCTCTTGATAACCACCTGGCGCTGTCCCTGAATGGCATCGACCATAAGTGCGCGCTGTCCGCCGTCCTCGGATTCGACGAGAAGTGCAACACCCTCAATCGGGTTCGCAGGCTGCGGACGGAAGTTGAGAATCTTGCCAACATCAACGAGTGGGCAGAACCCATCGCGGATGGAGATAAGACACTGGTTCGAGCCGAAGGAATGAATTGCGGCCTCTTCCGGCTGCAGCGTTTCAACAATCGCTGTAAGTGGAACTACAAGCGTTTGGCCGGCAACGGTGACAACCATCCCGTCAAGAACGGCAAGTGTCAGCGGCAGGCTCATGGTGAAGACAGAGCCTTCGCCTGGCTTTGATGAGATACCAATGCGCCCGCCGAGTGCCTGGATGGAACGCTTTACAACGTCCATGCCCACGCCGCGACCCGAAACGTCGGTAATCTTGTCGGCTGTGGAGAAGCCCGGATGAAAGATCATGTTGTCGATCTCTTCATCGGTCAGATTGCTGTCGACAGTGATCAGATCATTGTCGAGCGCCTTCTGGCGAACTTTCTCACGGTTGATACCTGCGCCATCATCCGCAAGCTCGATGACAATGCGGCCCGAACGGTGCTTCGCTGTCAGGCGCACTGTGCCTTCCGGGTTCTTGCCCTTGGCCTGACGAATTTCCGGCGACTCAAGACCATGATCCACGGCATTTCTGATCATGTGGGTCAACGGCTCTGCCAGCTTGTCGATGACAGTCTTGTCGACTTCTGTGTTTTCGCCTTCCGTCAACAGACGAACAGACTTGCCGGTCATATCGGCAACTTCACGAACAATTCGCGACATGCGCTGGAAGACTGGCTTCACCGGCTGCGCGCGGATTGCCATCACGCTGTCCTGGATTTCGCGAGTGAGCTGCTGCAACTCTTCCAGACCGGTGTTGATGGATGTGCCACCTCCGGCATTGGGGTCATTGGCCGTCACGCTCTGCGACAGCATCGCCTGGTTGATGACAAGCTCCCCAACAAGGTTGATCAGACGGTCAACACGGTCGAGATCAACACGGATCGTTTGCGAAACGCTTGAAGCACCACTGGAAGCTTGTGCCTCCTGTGCCTTGGCGGCAGGTGCTGCAGACTTGGCTGGAGCGGGTTTTGTTTCTTTAGGCGCTTCGGCAGCAGAGGCAGCCATATCCACAACATTGGCGGCCACCTCAGCAGCCTCAACTGCAGCGGCGGCGTCAGATGTCTCTTCGGCTGCACCCAGATCGCCATCAAGAATGGACAGGTCAAACGGCACGGGCTGCATGGGAAGTTCTTCTTCTTCAGAACCTTCCTCGACGGTTTCGTGCGCCTTGATCTCAAGATCGCAATCCCATTCCGCAAATTCGAAGACCGAGCGGATGCCTTCTTCGCCCTTGTCGGTTTTGATCGTGATATTCCAGCTGAAATACGCACCCTCAGGATCCATCTGGTCAAGAGCCGGCAGATCATCCATGTCGCAATAGATGCTCATCTCGCCGATCTTGGACAGGTCACGCAGGAGCAGCGTTGCCTCATTGCCCTTGGAGTAAAGATCAGCGCGAGGCTTGAAGGTGATATCAAAGCTCGGAGTTTCGCCGGCTTCGCCCTCTTCGACATCCATATCGTCAAAAGAGAACGGAATCGGCTGGAAGCCGCTTTCGTCGGTTGGGGCCGGTGCCGCCGCCTCTTCAGCCGGAGCAGGTGCTTCAGCGGCAGGTGCGGGTGCTGCCGCCGGTGCAGCATCTCCACCGCCAATCGGCTTACCCTTGGCCAACGCGTCGAGATCTTTCACCAGAACCGATGTCCGCGATTCCTCAACCGTACCACCCTCTTGTGCGGCTGCCGTCAAGTCTGCCAGCACGTCTGCTGATTTCAGCATGACCTTCATTACGTCATGGTCAGGGTCTAGCTTCCCGGATCGAACGCAATCGAGCGTAGTTTCAAAAACATGGGCAAAGGCGACCAGGTCATCCAGACCGAAGGCACCTGCACCACCCTTGATGGAATGCACCGCGCGGAACACAGCATTCACTGTCTCCGGATCACGATCCCCATCATTCATGCTCAGAAGACCGCTTTCCAGCTCCGCGAGCTGTTCCTCGCACTCCTGGAAAAAGATCTCTTTGATTTCGTTCATATCCATAGGAATAATTCCCGTTTTTAGGCGGTTACACGTTCAATAGCGTCGATCAGTTTGGTGGGGTCAAACGGCTTGACAATCCAGCCGGTTGCACCTGCCTGACGGGCACGGTTTTTCTTTTCCGCATCGCTCTCAGTCGTCAGAACCAGGATCGGAATTGCACGGTAACGGTCGTTCTTGCGAACACCTTCAATAAAGCCGAAGCCATCAAGGCGCGGCATGTTGATGTCTGTCACGATCACGTCAGGCATGGATTCTTCAAGAACCTCAAGGCCTTCAACACCGTCTTCAGCCTGAATGGTTTCGAAACCGGCATTATTGAGCGTGACGAGCAACATGTTCCGGATGGTCCGGGAGTCGTCCACGGTTAGTACTCTCTTCTTCATCGCTTAATACTCCTATGCGACCAATGGTTCGTAATTGACGCCAGCGAGCTGCATCGTCGCCTTGAACGCGTCTGAAACGTTTTCGAGTTTGAATTCCTTCTTGTCCTCTTCCCAGCTTTTGGCTGCGGCAAAGAGAACCTGAATGCACTGGGCGCCCGACTTTTGAACCGCAGACGCATCAATCGTCAGATCGTTGCCCCGCAAAGCCATAAGCTTGCCGTGAAGCTCGGTTGCTTCATTCAAATCCAGCGTCGCTGCGAGAGCGAGGCTCTTGGCGGATTCTTTTCCCATCACTTCATCCTCTTAACTGCAGGCTGTAGGTGATCTTCTCCCCAACAGCCCATTTCCTTAACCCGAGAGCCCGGCAAGATAGGCCGATTCAATCAACCTCCCGCCGTCCACTTCGGTGTTCTCTTGTGTTTCAATCTTTGTCTGCTGTTTTTGTGGTTCGTAGTGAACCCGGGCAGGCTCCCGACGCTGCATGTTGAATGCGCGAATGGTATTGCCCAGTTCCACGATAACCGTGTGCAAATCTTCGGTCTCGCTGCCCGTTTCCGTTGCCTGACGCGCCGTATGCGCGGAAAGGTCAGACAGAGCAGTGAATTCTGCATTTGCGGTATTCAGACCGTCAGCGTGCTTGCCCGTCTCTTCTGCAACCTCGCCCACGCTCTCGCTGATACCGCCGATACGATTGACAACGCCGCCGATGGCTTCCTGCGTGCGGCCCACCTGCTCCACACCATGCTCAACCTGAGACTTGGTTTCGCTAACAAGACCCTTGATCTCATTTGCCGCGTCGGCAGAGCGTTGGGCCAGGGCGCGCACTTCCTGTGCCACAACCGCAAAGCCACGACCGGACTCACCGGCACGAGCAGCCTCAATACCAGCATTCAGCGCCAGAAGGTTGGTCTGGAATGCGATCTCGTCGATCACACCAATAATCTGTCCGATCTTTTCCGCAGATGCCTCAATATCCGACATCGCGTTGATCGCATCACCGGCGGCCTCGCCGGTTTCCAGTGCGGCCTGTTTGGTTTCACCCACAGCATTCACCGCCTGTGCGCTGCGGGCCGCATTTGCCTTCACGCTTGCAACAAGCTCATTCAAAACGCGCGTGTTTTCCTGCAAGCGGTCCGAGCATTCTATTGAACGTGCAGCAACCTGGCTGGAGCGTGCAGCAGCATCTTCAAACTTGAGCTGTGCGGAATTCTGGGCTGCCTCTACACCTGTCATGCTTTCGCACATACGGTCCAAAGCCGTATTGAACAGCGAACCAAGTTCGGCAAAAGCCTCCGGCACATTTTCCGGCACCCGCGCAGACAAATCGTTTTCAGCCAGTGACCGGACCACATCTGAGAACGCCGCCAGCGCTTCGCCTTCTACAGTCTCGCGCATCTCCTTCAGCTCGCGCTGATGGCTCAAACGCAATTCATTGAACCGAAGCGATACCGCAATTTCAAGATCAACCATCACGGTTCGAATAACAGACGAGATCAGGTCGGTGACCTCAGAGGGAAGATTGCGCTTTTTGGAAAGCACACCACCGGCACGCACCTTGGCGAGCGTGCCGCCGATAAGATGCTCCAGAACGACAGCATGGCCGGAAATGTGCCAGCGCGGGTCGAGCCCCATACGAATTTCGGCATCAGAGAGAACCTTCACTCGCTCTGCATAAAGGCTGTCAAAGCGCGCATCGCTCAGCACGTCCCAATGGGAGGCGAGCAGATCGTGAAGTCGGTCGGTTTGATTTTCACTGGTAAACTGACGTGCAGCGTCAGGGTAAGATTGATAGCGCACAAAGAGGTCGCGCAGCGCATCTTTCACATGCGGCAGCAGCTCCTGACGGTTGGCGCGCAGCATATCGCACTGGTCGCTATCCAGTCCTGCAAAACGCAGCCGGTCACGCAGGCTACCTGCCTGTGGCCGTTTCGGCTGTTCGTGTTCTGCGCCGCTTTCCAACTTTTGGTGCCCCATACAAAACTACACACCAGGTAAACTGGTCTGGAACGAGCAGCCTGCATCTACGCCATACGCCTCGGGCAATTCCGATTTTCACAACCTGAATACGTGCAATGTTGTAAATCGCGCCATCGCAAATGAGCCTGCAACTACATTCCGGATACCCGGCTGGAGCGGAGTGGCATCATGCCTGGGATTAAACGAATTTCCCCATTTCCCACCGACCTTAATGTTTATGGTTAATTCCTTGCCTGAAGGTTAACGTTTCCTGCCAATCGGAGAATATACTCGCAAGATCAGTGTCACGATTTCTGGGGCAAACAAGGCATAAAAGCTTAAGATATTGAATTATCTATAGATAATAAAAAATTAAGGGTGCCCCTCGCTGTTAACACGATCCGGGACACCCTGTAAAAAAACATACTGTATTCGTTTGGGACAAATATGGCCCGGCAGCGGTCAAATCGCCAGATATTCGTCGCGAAGCTCTTCGTTGTTGAGCACCTCTTCAGCACTGCCCGAGAAAACGACCTGACCTGTATCCATAATCACTGCACGGTCTGAAAGCCTGAGTGCGGCCACAGCATTCTGCTCCACGATGATGGTCGTAATACCGATATCGCGTATCTGGCGTACAATGCTCTCAATCTCCTGAACGATGACAGGCGCCAACCCTTCATAAGGCTCGTCGAGGAACAGTATCTTGATGTCGCGCGCCAAAGCGCGGGCCACGGCCAGCATTTGCTGCTCACCACCTGACATGGTGACGGCATCCTGCGAACGGCGTTCGGCAAGCCGCGGAAAATGCTCGTATATCCTTTCAATTTCCCAGCCCTTCGCGCCGGAAACCTGAGCCAGTATGAGATTTTCCTCTACGCTAAGGCCACCGATAATACGCCTGTCCTCAGGCACAAGCTGTACACCAAGGTTAGCCGCCTGAAAGGCTTTTTTGTCGTGAAGCGGCTCACCATCCAACCAGATTTCACCGCTCTTGAGTGCTGGATCATCAACACGCGCAAGTGTTCGAAGTGTTGACGTTTTACCCGCACCGTTTCGACCGAGCAGCGAGAGCACCTCGCCCTTCTTCACGTCGAATGACACACCCTGCACGATATAGCTTTCACCATACCAGGCGTGGATATCGCGCACGCTGAAAAATGCTTGTTCCGCCTGTTCGCTCACGGTCCCGATCTCTCCCCTGAATTCGGTTTTCTCCGGCATGACTGTCATTCGTGCGCCTCCCCGAGATAGGCTTCCTTCACCTTCGGATTGCCCCGCACTTCATCCGGCAAACCTTCAGCAATTATCTTGCCCTGCGCAAGCACGCTAATCTTGTCGGCAAGTGAGAATACCACATGCATGTCGTGCTCGATAATCACCTTTGTCATACCGCGTGCCTTGATACGCTTCAAAAGGTCAATCGTCATATTGGTATCATGGCGGGCCATGCCCGCTGTCGGCTCGTCCAGAAGCAGGAGTTTCGGCTTCTGGATCAAGCACATACCAAGCTCGAGACGACGCTTGTCACCACGTGACAGGGAGCCCGCAAGATCAAACCGGCGCTCAAAAAGCCCTACGTCCTGGAGAATGAATTCCGCCTCGTCGCGAATTTCGTGCTCTGCAGCCAGCGCTCCGATGGCGTTGAACCTGAATGCGCCGTCACGCTTGGCAAAAGCCGGTATCATCACATTGTCGAGCAATGTCAGATCAGCAAAAATCTCCGGCGTCTGAAACACGCGCGAAACACCAAGCTGGTTGATCTCGTGCGGTTGATGTTCATCAAGCGTTTGTCCGTTGAAAATCACATGCCCATTGTCCGGCTTGATCCGGCCAATACACACGTTGAGCAAAGTTGATTTGCCCGCACCGTTTGGCCCGATGATGGCGTGAACCTTGCCTTCCTCAACCTGCAGGTCGACCTCTGTCAAAGCCCGCAAACCGCCGAAACTCTTGTTAACATCGGCAACGTGGAGAACGATATTCTTGTCAGTTGTTGTCATGTCATTACTCCGCCGGCTGCACTTGACCTGTTGGCGCGTCACCATCCCCCTTGGGTTTGAAGCGCGCCGCGATCCTGCGGAAACCTTCCATCAGGCCACCGGGCAGGAAGATCACGATCAGCATAAAGACTGTGCCCAGCGTCAGCGCCCAGCCCTCGCCTGTAAACAGTGCGAAGAAGGACACCACGATCTCCCGCAAGCCTTCTGGCAGGAAGGAGAAGATGCCGGATAGTACATTTTCATTGAACGCCGAGAAGATGTTCTCGAAATACTTGATCAGTGTTGATCCCAGAATCGGACCAAGCAACGTGCCTGCGCCGCCGAGAATGGTCATCAAAACCACCTCACCCGATGCCGTCCATTGCATGCGTTCTGCACCCGCCAACGGGTCGGTTACCGCCATCAGCGTGCCTGCAAGGCCAGCATAGATGCCGGAAATGATGAATGCCGACAAAAGATAAGGGCGCGTATTGAAGCCGGTATACCGCATACGGTTCTGGTTTGATTTGATTGCTCTGAGCATCATACCAAACGGAGACCGGAAAATGCGCAGCGTGATGAAGTAGCAGATCAGTAGCGCTGCGGCCGTAAAGTAGAAGCCCGGATAACCCGTCATCTCAACACCAAACAGTTCCGTTGGCGGCAAGCCAGCGCCCGGCTCTGAAAACGCATTGTCTATAATGCGCGGATCATTCAGCGTCAGCTGCAGCCCGGTCTCACCATTGGTGAGCGGCGTGAGCACTGAATAGGCCAGATTATAGCACATCTGTGCGAAAGCCAGTGTGAGGATCGAGAAGTAAATACCCGAACGCCGAAGGCTGACATAGCCGATCAGGGCCGCAAACAGACCTGCGAAAATCATGCCGAAAATCACAGCCGGAATGACGTTCATTGTGAAGAGCTTGAACGACCAGACCGCCGCATAGGACCCGACACCGAGGAAGGCGGCATGGCCGAATGACAGATAACCGGTAAGCCCGAACAGGATGTTGAAGCCCAGCGCGAAAATACCGAAAATACAGAACTTCTGCAGCAGCGCGGGATAGGCCGCACCAAAGGGCGCGAAGGTTATGGGTGCGGACAGAGTAACTGCCGCAAGGATCAAAAAGACGATCCAGTCTTTTCTCGTCAAATTGCTGAACATCGCCTTAGTCCTCCATCACGCCTTTACGACCCATCAAGCCACGCGGCATGGTGAGCAGAATAATCACAGCCACGAGATAGATGATGATCTGGTCAATGCCGGGTATGATCGACTTGACTTCATTCATCGAGGCAAACGATTGCAGGATGCCAAGCATGAAGCCCGCGGTTACCGCACCGCCAAGCGACCCCATACCGCCAACAACAACCACAACAAAGGACAGAACAAGGAAGTCCATTCCCATGTGGAAATCAGGTGGAAGGATCGGGGTGTACATCACACCAGCCAGGCCCGCCACAATTGCCGCAAGTCCGAAAACCGCCGTGAAGCGCTTCTCGATATCGATGCCCAAAAGGCCGACAGTTTCACGGTCGCGCATGCCGGCACGCACCACCATGCCGTAGGTAGTGAATTGCAGGAACGCAAACACGCCACCAATCAGCAGGAACGAGAACAGGAAGTATATCAAACGCCACCAGGGATAGACGATGAAGGACTCCGTCATGCCTAGCCATGCCGCAATATTCGCCGTTCCGGAAAAGCTTTCAGGTGCAGCCTGCGGGATCGGGTTGGCACCATAGAAATGTTTGATGATTTCCTGAATGACGATCGCGAGACCAAACGTCACCAAAATCTGTTCAGCATGCGGGCGCTTATAGAAGTAGCGGATCAGACCGCGTTCCATAATCAGGCCAATCACCAGCATCACCGGTATTGCTAGCGCAATCGACAGCGGCACGGACCAATTGATGATCGCCACACCCGTATCACCCCACAAATGCTCCAGAAGCGGAACAGGTCGCGGCGCAAATAGCGCACCTTCGGCCTTGGGTGGCTGGATCGGCCAGGTCAGGATCTTGTTGAATGTGACCGCGCAAAACGCGCCCAGCATGAAAAGCGCTCCATGCGCGAAGTTCACCACGCCCAGAGTACCGAAAACCAGGGTCAGACCGAGGGCGATCAGCGCATAAGCGGCGCCCTTGTCCAGACCATTGAGTGTTTGAATAATAATTGCGTCCATACCCGCCCGCTCCAGGAAGCCCTCAAAAGATACATCAAGGGGATGAAAAGCCGGCCGACCTTTTTAAGGCGGCCGGCTTTCCTTTGTTAGCCTATTTCAGCCTCAGCACTTCTTGGCGTCTGCCGGACCCAGATCACCACCAAAGATGGACGGATCGTAAGTCAGGGTTTCGCGGTCCACGACCTTCACAACCTTCAAGAGGTCAAATTCTGACTGCGGGTCCGGGTTACCTTCCACAACAAGTGCCTGCTTCATGCACTGGTGGTCAGCACCGCGATAAAGGGTCGGGCCGTTGCCCATGCCGTCAAACTCGAAGTCTTCCAGCGAACCAATCACAGCCGGTGCGTAGAAGGAACCAGCGCGCTCACACGCATCTGCATAAAGCAGCGTCTGCACGTAGCAGGTGTGGGCAGCCTGTGATGGTGGCGCACCATATTCGGCACCAAAGGACTTCACGAATGCCTGTGAGGCTTCGTCGGTCTGCGACCAGTTCCAGTTGGTGGAACCAAGGATACCCTTGATGTTTTCACCAGCACCACGGGCCATCAGGCGCGAGAACAGTGGAACAACGATTTCGAAGTTCTTGCCGTTAACTTGCTTGTCCTTCAGGCCAAACTGGATCGCCTGCGTCAGCGAGTTCACCATGTCCTTGCCGTAGTGGTTCAGGATCAGAACATCGGCACCGGAGTTGAGAACCGGCGTAATATACTGCGAGAAGTCACCCGCACCAACCGGAGTGCGAACCGTCTGAACAGTTTCCCAGCCAAGAGCCTCGGTTGTGTTCTTGATCGATTCTTCCTGCGTCCAGCCCCATGTATAGTCGGCTGTCAGGTGGTAAGCGCGACGGTCAGTGCCATAACGCTCCTTCAACACCGGACCAAGCGCCACACCAGACTGATAGGCGTTGAAGAAGTGGCGGAAGCCATAACGCTTCTTGTCCTTGCCGGTCGTGTCGTTGGAGTGTGTGAGGCCCGCCATGAAGATGATGCCCATTTCCTGGCAGAGGCCCTGCACAGCAACGGCCACACCGGAAGACGAACCACCCGTGATCATCACAGCGCCTTCTTTTTCAATCATGCGCTTGGCGCTGTCGCGTGCGGCGTCAGACTTGGTCTGCGTATCACCGGTCACATAGGCAACCTTCTTGCCAAGAATACCATTGCCCTTCAGCGCTTTCGACGTAAATGTGTTCAGCATGCCGCCGTCACCTTCGCCGTTCAGGTGCTTCACAGCCAGCTGATAAGCGCGAAGTTCGTCGGCACCTTCGTCAGCATAAGGCCCACTCTGTGGAACGTTAAAGCCGAGCGTTACCGTGTCGCCCGTTGGCACGTTGCACGACATATCGTCGGCATAAGCATTGCGGATAAAGTGCATTGGCGTAGCCAGAGCCACACCACCCATCGCGCCGGCTTTCAGCAGCCCACGGCGATTGATAATCAATTTTGACATCGAGTCCTCCCAAGCGTCAGAGATGTCCGTTCCCTCCTCCGGAACGATCACTAGATGCTAGCAAGTGCAGGGAAGCCCGCAATTATCCATAAGTGATAAGACCAAAGTCTTATGAGGCGATGCTAAAGCCTGGCGATGTACTCGGCCAACCGCTCCGCTGCCTGCCCAACCACAGCGGGATCACGCAGGAAACAGGCCCGGAAAAACTCCGCACCGCCAGCGCCAAAAGCGGTTCCCGGAGCAAGGCCAACATTGGTTTTGTCCACAATATCAAAGGCCGCCTTTCGCGAATCACTGACCCCGTCAATCTTCAGGAATGCATAGATTGCGCCATCGGGCTTGAGTGTTTCCACACGATTGGTTGCAATCAATGTATCGCATAGAAGATCACGCGCCTTGGCGGCCTTTTCAAAATTGCGCTGAATAACGCTATCGCCTTCATTCAAGGCCATCACCGCACCGCGCTGCAAAAATTGCGCTACCCCTGATGTCGAATACTGGATTAGGTTTTCAATCACCTGGCCCAGTTCTTCGTGCGCCACGATCCAGCCAACCCGCCAGCCCGTCATCGACCAGTTCTTGGAAAACGAATTCACGAATAGAATACGGTCGTCCGGCTCCATGACATCCATGAACGATGGCGCGCGCTCCCCGGCATAGTAATAAAGCGCATAAATTTCGTCCGCGATAATCCAGATATCGTGTTTGCGCGCCATCTCCAGGATCGCCACGAGGTCTTCACGTGTGGCTGTCCAACCCGTCGGGTTTGATGGTGTATTGATGAAAAGACCTTTGGTCTTCGGCGTTATCGCCGCCTTCAGCTTATTCAGGTCCAGCGCCCATCTGCCATTTTCAAAATCGAGTGTCACCGGCACCGAGCGCGCACCGGCAATTTCCATGGCAGCGGGAAAATTGGGCCATGCAGGCGACAGGTAAATCATTTCATCGCCCGGTTCCGTTACAGCCTGCACGCTAAGCTGAATGGCCTGCATGCCGGATCCAACCGCATAGCAGTTTTCAGGCTTCAAAGACGCTCCGAATTTTCGGGCATAGTAATCTGCTATAGCCTGACGCAGCTCAGGTATCCCCCGCTGCCAGGTATAAAACGTCTCGCCGCCAGTCAGTGCGTCGGCAGCGGCCTTGGCGATAAATTCGGCGGTGGGTTCATCTCCTTCCCCCACCCATAGCGGCAGGAGTCCTTCACGCTCCCGCGCGTAGCTGAAAATCTCGACAATCCCGCTTTCCGGGGCTTGTTGAGCGCGCAAGCTCAAATTTTCGATCAGGCTCATAAACGGCTCCAAAACGGCAACAGACGAAAATGGAGAGGGCTTTCCACCCTCTCCATTTTCACATTGTTAAACGCTTTTGCCGTGTTTGAAAGATGTGTTTTGCTGAACTTCAATCAAAGTTTTTGACCGATGGACGCAAATGTCACTTCTTCAACGCATCGCGAATTTCAGTCAGCAGCTTGATATCTTCTGAAGGTTCTGCAGGCGCTTCCGGCGCCTTTTCTTCTTCCTTGGCATTCAGGCGATTAATGCCTTTGACCATGAGGAAAATGATCCATGCGAGAATCAGGAACTGGATAACAACAGTGATGAAATTACCGTAGGCAAACACAGCACCCTGCTCACGTGCTTCTGCAAGACTTGCCGCAGTAACAGCGTCTGAAAGCGGAAGAAACAGATTGGAAAAATCAACACCGCCGGTCATCGCGCCGACAACTGGCATGATCAGGTCATCGACCAGCGAAGAAACAATCTTGCCAAACGCGCCGCCGATAATCACACCAACAGCCAGATCCATTACATTGCCCCGCGCAATGAATGTCTTGAATTCTTCAAACATGTGCCCGTCCTCTTCCTGTTTATGCCGCCTCTCCTGCGGTCAGTTATTATTATTAGCATGGCCTCAAATCGCCGCCAGAAAATTTTGCAGCCTCGGACAACGAACTGCATTGGTCCTTGGTATAATACTATTTGGATTTGCCTAATCTCTTCTTTGGTTTAAGCTCTGATGCTCTTGGAGGAGAATACGTGCCAGCAACCCAGATGCTGCCCGGCTGGATCATCTTTGTTGCAGCCATTGCCTATTTGCTTTTGCTATTTGCCGTTGCCAGCTTTGGTGACCGGCGTGGTCATGCGCGGCTGAAAATCCGAGGCAGACCGGTAGTCTATGCGCTCAGCATCGCGGTCTATTGTACCTCATGGACCTATTTTGGCGGGGTAGGCCTTGCTGCGGAACGCAGCTGGGAATTCGCGGCGATTTATATAGGCCCCATTCTCATGTTCACGCTCGGTCTACCGCTGATCCGGCGCATTATCGAACTTGCGAAAGCGGAAAAAATCACCTCCGCCGCCGACTTTGTTGCAGCCCGTTATGGCAAAAACCCGACCGTTGCAGCCATCGTTGCCTTTATCTCGCTTGTGGGTGCCATTCCCTA
>JBNKQT010000150.1:0-10039 GCA_050297115.1 Ensifer sp.
CCGCCGAATTCACGGAAGAAGCGCTTCAGTGGGTGGTCATCCGGCAGGTTGTCAAAACCCGGGCCACCAAAATTGAAGCTGAAACCGTCGTTGGAAGCTGGCTGAACCCGGCTTTCAACACGCACGGAAACAACGGCTGGAGAAACGGCCTCAACAACGTCGGCAAAATTGGCTACCTTCGGTGCTTCAACATGCACAGCCTCTGCGTAAGACTGGGTCACTTGGGCCGGGAGACCGGTGGAAAGCAACACAGCGGCAAGACCTGCAACGGCTGAAGATTTCAAAATTGTCTTATAGGAGATGCGACGTGTGATGTTCATTGACATGATTTTCCTCTTCTCACTTTCGCTGGTGCCCAGGTTTCACGGCACATTTGATGTGAAGAGGAATACAAAAGCCCACATTACCGCCATGTGTCGACTTCATGAAAAGTTTGTAATGTTGGAAAAATTGCGAGTTCGGGCCAGCAGAAAATCAGCCCTGTTCTTTGAGAATCCGTTCAAGCTCGGCCTGTTCGCCTTCTGTCAATGCTTTGCCGCTGCTCGTTTTTCTGCGTTTTAGCGAGAACACAGCAATACCGCCTACACCAATTACGGCCAACAGCACCGGCATGCCCCACAACAATAATGTGTGAGCGCTGAAACGCGGGTTCAAAAGAACGAACTCACCGTAACGTGAAACGACATAATCGAGCACTTCTTCATTGGTTTCACCTGCCTTCAAGCGTTCACGGACCAGAACGCGGAGGTCTTTTGCCAGTTCCGCATTCGAATCATCAATCGATTGGTTCTGGCAAACAAGGCAACGCAAATGGGATGATATTTCACGCGCGCGCGCTTCCAAAGCCGGGTCATCCAAAATCTCATCCGGATTCACAGCATACGCTGGCAGGGCAGCCATCAGAAGGCTTAAAGTAAGAAGAAACCGCTTGATCATTCTGCAGCCTCCAGCACCGGTTTAGCCTTTACCGCTCTTGTGGGCGCGCCAATGCGCAAACGCCTGTCAGATAGTGACACAAAACCACCTGCCATCATGATAAGACAGCCGATCCAGATGCAAAGGATGTATGGCTTCCACCAGATACGCACGACAACGCCGCCCTCATCTGTAAAATCGCCGAGCGAAACATAAAGCTGGTGCACACCAAATGTGCGGATACCGGCCTCCGTTGTTGGCATTTTCCGAGCCGTATAAATGCGTTTCGCCGAAGCAACATCACCAATTTCAACGCCGCCGCGACGTATTGAAAATATAGCATTTTCCTCTGTGAAATTGGGGCCCTGACGTTCTTCCAATTGTTCAAAACGAAGGTCGAATTGCCCGGCTTCGACAGACATGCCCGGCTTCATTTCCAAAACGGATTCTGTCTCAAACACACTGACCGCAACAATCCCCAGAACGGCGACACCAAGCCCGAAGTGGGCAAGAGCGGTACCAAGAGCGGAGCGTGGAAGCCCCTTCAGGCGGCGGAAAGCGACACTCGTTGCCAGACGCCCAAAGCCGCCCCGCAACCACAAATCTGTCAGTGACCCAAGCATGAGGTAGAAACCGAGTGCCATACCCAAAAGGGCAAGAACTGGCCCGCCATTATTAAGGTAGAGAATGATTGCAGCCAGTATCAAGCCACCTGCTGCGGCTGCAAGCAGCCGTTGGGCAGCCGCCAGGATATCGCCGCGTTTCCAGGCAAGTAGCGGCCCAAATGGTACAGCCAGCAAGAGCGGCACCATCAACAGGCCAAAAGTGAGGTTGAAGAACGGTGCACCCACAGAGATCTTTGCCCCCGTCAACGCTTCCAGGACCATAGGATAAAGCGTGCCAGTGAGGACCGTTGCTGTGGAAACGGTAAGAATGAGGTTGTTTAAGACCAACGCGCCCTCTCGGGAAATCGGCGCAAATATGCCGCCTGCCCCAAGCTTTTGAACACGCAACCCAAACAAAGTGAGCGCACCGCCAATGAAGAGGACGAGAATACCGAGAATAAAGACACCACGTGACGGGTCGGAGGCGAATGCATGAACTGACGTCAGCACGCCGGAGCGCACCAGAAAAGTTCCCAGCAGCGAGAGCGAAAACGTCAGAATTGCCAGAAGTAGTGTCCAGATTTTCAAAGCCTCGCGCTTTTCCATCACAAGCGCGGAATGCAACAGCGCGGTGCCTGCGAGCCAAGGCATGAAGGACGCGTTTTCAACCGGGTCCCAGAACCACCATCCGCCCCAGCCGAGTTCGTAGTAAGCCCAATAGGACCCCATTGCGATACCAGCAGTCAGGAATGTCCACGCAGCCAGCGTCCATGGGCGTACCCAGCGAGCCCAGGCAGCGTCAATGCGGCCCTCGATCAACGCAGCGATGGCAAAGGAAAAACAGACGGAAAAGCCCACATAACCAAGGTAAAGAAGCGGCGGATGGATTGCGAGGCCGACATCCTGCAAAACCGGGTTCAGGTCTCGCCCGTCCACTGGCGCGGGGTCGAGCCGCGCGAACGGATTTGACGTCAACACTATGAACAGAATGAATGCGCTGGTTATCCAGCCCTGAATGGCCAACACATTGGCTTTGAGCGTTTCCGGCAAGTTGCCGCCAAAAATGGCAACCAACGCGGAAAACAGCACAAGAATGAACAGCCACAGCATCATGGAGCCTTCATGGTTGCCCCATACGCCGGAAAATTTGAAAAGGAGGGGCACCAGAGAATGGGAATTTTCCCAGACATTCTTCACCGAAAAGTCAGAGACCATATGTGCCTGCACAAGCACTGCAAAGGAGGCCGTTGCCAGCACGAAAAGCAACAGCGCGGAATTATGCCCCACAGCCATCATCCCGGCATCTTTGCGCCATGCGCCAATTAAAGGAACCACGGCCATCACAAGCGCAACTGCAAGCGAGAGAATAAGAAGATAATGCCCGAATTCGATGATCACTTGATCACCTCCTTGCCACTCAGCTCAACGCCCTGCTCTTTCAATCGGTCCGCCACGTCTTTTGGCATGTAGGTTTCGTCATGCTTGGCCAGCACTGTGTCTGCAACAAAGAGCTTGCCATCTGGCCCAAAGCTTCCCTCAGCCACAACGCCCTGCCCCTCGCGGAAAAGATCAGGAAGGATGCCCTCATAAGTCACCCGCACTGTGGCAAGTGTATCGGTCACTTCAAATGTAGAGACGGTGCCCGCGCCACGTTCCCAGGAGCCCACCTTTACCAAGCCGCCCAGGCGAATACGCGTACCCGGCCCGACATCGGCCTTCTGCAAGTCACCCGGCACATAGAAATAGGCAACAGACTGGCTAAAGGCAAACATCACCAGAAGCACGGCAGCTACGATAAAGCTCACGCCACCGACAATGATCGCCAAACGTTTCTGCTTACGGCTCATGGGTTACTCCCTCGATGGTCACGCCCAACTGATTTGCTTGCGCCACAAGCGCCTTCCCCTGCTCCTTGTCAGCCGGGAACTGCTTCAGCGCACGCTGCAAAGCGTCTTTCGCCTTCGCTTCATCTTTCAACACCATATAGGAACGGATCAAACGAACCCAACCTTCAAAATTGTCAGGGTTCTCCGTCAACCGTTCATCAAGTTGCGTTACCATAGTGCGGATGAAGTCCTGGCGGTCTTGCGGGCTCATATCCTGCATTGCCTGCATGTCAGCAGCGTCCGGGTTCCGGGGCGCATCCGGGTTTGCCGGACTGTTCAGCTCGGCAATTGCCCTTTGCACAAGCGGCACCCATGGCGCATCCGGAGGCGATTTTCCAAGCAGTGCTTCATAAGCATCACGAGCATCACCAACCCGGCCAGCTTGCGCCAGCGCCAGCGCCAGATAGAACTCTGCTCGTGGGTTATCCCTGTTAAGTTCCAGCGATTTTTGAAATGCAGCTTGTGCATCAGGCGTCACCTGACCATTCGCCATGGCCAGCAAGCTCTCACCCAGAGAACCATAAAGGTCGGCATCTGGTGGCAGCAGCCGGATTGCATTGCGGTATGCGTTCGCAGCCTTGTCAAACTGTTCGGTTCGCGCATAGACGGGAGCAACAATTTTCCAGCCTTCGCCATCCTCCGGGTTCTGTGCAAGATGGCGCTCCATCTTCACCACCAAAAGCCCAATATTCTTACCGGGGTTGGCGAGGCGTACTTCCAGCGGCTGATCAGGTAGCTCCGGCATGCCTTCCTTCATATAGAGGCCAACGCCGATAACCGGCACAAGAACAAACAACGCAATCTGCATCAACCAGCTTCGCGCGCCCTGCGCTTTGCCATCCGCGCCTCGTTTCGTCTTTGCGTTTGCAGCAAGCAGGCGACGTCCAATCTCACCGCGGGCATATTCAGCCTCCTCAGGTGAGATCAGGCCGTCAGTCTCGTCGCACTCCAGTTCAGCGAGCTGGTCTCTGTAAACTTCAGCGTCATGGGCAAAGCCGTCTGTTACCGGTTTTGCAGCTCGACGTAACGGCATGATCAGCACGAGAGCTGTCAGGGCGGTTACAATTGCGATGGAGATCATTAATATCATGCTCGCCAATTACCCGAAGCGGACGACCATTCCAACTATTAACTCTTGCCAGACGTCAATTTGACGCGCCGCGCAGGTTTTATTTCAGGAAAGGTTCGGTTCTTTTGGGAAGCGGCGGCACATCCATATGGTCCGGCGGCAAGCCATTGCGTGCCCGATCAGCCATCATCTCATACGCCCGTTCCATATGCCTCGCAAAGCGTTCGGCATCAAAACAAGGTTCAATTTGCCTGTTTTCATTCAGCTTTTGGCGAATATCTGCCCGACGCCCGGCATCTTTTCCAAGCGCGATCGCCACTTCGCAATATTCGTCCACATCGGCGGCCACCAATTCGGGCAGTCCAATGGCGTGCAGCAGGCTTTCTGATACGCGGGCAGCCAGCGTTCCTCCTGTCTTTGCAACAACTGGTGTGTCGACCCAAAGGATATCTGAGGTCGTTGTGTGGCCGGAGCAGGGAAACGAATCGAGTGCGACATCCACCATCTGAATACGCCCCAGAAAGCGCGGATAGGGTTCGCCGGAAAAGAAAAATATTCGCTCCTCACCCACGCCATTGGCCGCAAAGACCTTCAAAATATTACGGCGGGCCAACTCTTCCTTGCAAAGAATTGTCATGACGGAATCGGGCAGAGCGTTCATAATCCGGGCCCAGGCCTCCACCAAAGGTCGAAAGATCTTCGTGACGGTATTGAACGAACCAAGCAACAGCTTGTCTTTGGGCAGCCCAACGTCTTCCCGGCTCAATGCCATCGGCAATTGACGTTTGCGCCCGCTATTGGGGAAATAGCTCACAGGCAACCGACACAATCTCTCCGCAAAATAAGGTTTGCTCGCATCAGGCGTCACAATTGCATCTGTGAGATTATAATCCAGGTCCACATCCGGAACAGTGCCCGGAAAGCCAAGGAACGTCGCCTTCACCGGTGCATCGCACTGTTTGACAATCCCCATGCGAACACCATCCGTGAAGCCTTTGAGGTCCACCAGAACATCGATTTCATGGTCGGCAATCAGCCTCGCAGCATCAGCGTCGCTCAATTCGCGCACCGACACGGTGGCGTCACGCAATACCGCTGGCCAATGCGGCTGATAAGCGGCTTTTTTGTCCTCCGGTGTGTAGCAAAATAGCGTTATTTCGAAGCGATCACGGTCATGGACAATGATAGACTCTTCAAACAACCGCAGCATAACGTGGTTGCAGAAATCGTTGGAGAGGTACCCGATCTTTAGCTTCTTCCCGGGAGAGGTCACGGGCCTGCGTTTTTTCGGTGCCTCGCCAGCGATCAGTCGCACAGCAATGGTATCGTAACAATCATCCAGCTGCACGCTTTCATCGTCAGTTCGCGTCAGCCGGAAATGGGCCAGTTCGTTGCGCGCCAGCGCCTGACCAAAAGCATTCGACTTATCGGCGACCAAAGCGCTGAATGCCTCAATGGCGTCGAAATCGCAAACATCACGGGCCGTTTTGTAACGCAGGCTCGCCATCATAACGTCGTTTCCCCGCCCGCTTTCGCAAGCCGCGACCAAAAAAGCGTAGAAAGCGCTGCGTGTTTCAAATGTCGCGCCAAACTCAACCAGCAGCATAAACTGCGCCGAGTCGCTGAAATCCAGGTCAGCAATAAAGGGGGCAGCTGCCTGCAGCTTCCCGCCGACCTTGCAGGCTTTTACAAGCTCATAGAGAAAAGCCTTATCATGCCGGTTTGCATCCGCCGCTTCCGGAGCGACAGCAATCAGCGCATCGAGCGCGCTTTCACCCGCATAGAGTTGCACCGCAAACTTGAAAAACTCTGCCCTTTTCTCGGGAACATTGCGGGCGGCTTCAACAAAGCAATCGCCTGCTTTTGTCTTGTTACCCATTTTGAGATGAATATTGGAAAGCAGGATTACAAGCGACAGCTTGTCATTTCCGCTCGCGTGCGCCAGCGCAATATTTGCCTCCGTCAGCGCAGCAGCAAAATCGCCAGCCTGATACGCGGCCAACACTTTTTGAACACCTGCCATCCGCCCTTGCAGCCCTCGCTAATTCCAAACGTGGCGGCATTTAACTGTCTGATGCTTGCTTGAAGCTGAAACTTTAGGTCAGCGGTGTCCAGCTACCGTTACCATTGCGGCAGGCCACCCCGCGGGCGTCGCGAGAAACGTCGCCAATTGTTAAGGTGTGTGTATATTGACGGCAATTTTGAGAACCGACCTGATAGGGTGCGGCGGCAACGACTTTGCCATCCACTCCGTCGCGACCGTGCCAAACCACGGCTTGGCCACCGGGAGCAGCTTCCAGAGCCTTATACTCTGCTTCGAGAGCAAGCTTCCTGTCAGATCCGTCCAACTGCACGCCGCCGACGCGCGATACAATACCGCCATTCAGGGCATCAATATAGCTATTTGAATTACTTGATGAAAACGCCAAAGGCACAATGGACCGCCCGCTGGTTGTCGAACAACCAGCCAGTACTACCGCCAAACCTGTCAAAATGAGCGCGCGCGTTCTCTTCATGCCGTCCCTGCTTTCATCACCAGCGTTCTTAGCCGAACATGTGGCATAATTTTGTCGGCGACTTCGGCGAAGTTTAGCGCTGCACCACTTTTCGTGCAATAAACAGTTCCGTGAATTTCACACCTCCCGAGCGACCGCAGGCAGTGTCAACTCAGCCATCACCCCACCTTTTTGCGATTTCGCCAGCCGGAATTGCCCCTCATATTCTCCGGCTACCTCTTTTACGATGGAGAGACCAAGGCCGGAACCCGGACGGCTTTCATCCAGTCGTTTACCGCGTTTCATGGCTTCCTTCATCTGTTCTGGAGAAAGACCGGGGCCATCATCTTCCACAGTAATTGCAACCCAGCCGCTACGTCCCTTGGCTGCAATCTCCGGAGCATGGGTAGCATTGACTGCAATCCACACGCCGCTCTTGGCAAAACGTGCCGCGTTTTCAAGAAGGTTGCCCATGATTTCTTCCAGATCCTGCGCCTCAACAGCCAGAATCAGATTGTCATCCGCAATATCCAGCTCAAATTCGACTTCACGGTTCAACTTGCGCATCACGCGGACGAGACGCTCCAACACGGGCGCGGGGTCTGTACGCGCCAAGACAGTCCCACGTTCGGCGGCAATACGGGCGCGGTTGAGGTAGGTCTGCACTTGATTTTGCATGGCCTCGGCCTGACCTGTGACGAGTTTGCCGTGGCCTTTTTCCATTGATCTGGCTTCATTCAGAAGCACGGCAATCGGCGTTTTCAGCGAGTGCGCCAGATTGCCTACCTGCATGCGGGCGCGTTCCACCACACGCCGATTATTGTCGATCATGGCGTTGACCTCATTGGCCAGCGGCTCGATCTCGCGGGGAAAATTGCCCTCCAGTCGCTCTGCCTGTCCGTCGCGGATTTTTTGCAGCGCGTCGCGTGCCTTGTCGAGCGGGCGCAGGCCCAAGAGGATCGCACCTGCATTCACCACAACGCTGCCAATGCCGAAGACTACTAGCGCTAGGGCGAGACTGCGCAAAAAGGCCTTTGCCGAATTCTCTACAGTGTCGCGGTTTCCTGCCACACGAAAACGCACCACATGGCCCGCATCGTCCAGCACCACTTCCAGTTCCAGCACCTGCACATCGTTGCCTGCGCCATCCATCACTTCATAACTACGCTCATAGAAATCGTTGAACGGCACTTGGCTCTGCGGCATTTCTGGCAGGCCGTTTACAGCGAGTGAGGAGGACGACATGGGAGTGGCGGAGAAATCGCGCACCGGCTCTGCAATCCAGTACCAGCCGGAATTGGGCTGCGAAAAGCGCAAGTCGCCCATTTGCGGGGCACCGACCAGCACGCTATCTGAAACGGAGACTGAGTTGACAACGTTGAAAAGCTGGGCGCGCAGGAGGTCGCGGAAGCCTTTTTCCACGTCACGCCGATAAAGGGTGGAGATCACGATCCCGATCACCAGCAGCGCCAGCACTGACCATATGGTGCCGAAAAGCAGAACGCGCGTTGTAAGAGATTGCGCGCGTCGGCCCTCTTTCGCAGTCGTTTCAGCCATCGCTTGGCGCTTGCATACGATAGCCTAGACCACGCACCGTCTCGATGAAATCGCCGCCAATCTTCTTGCGCAACCGGCCTACAAAAACTTCGATCGTGTTGGAGTCGCGGTCAAAATCCTGGTCATACATATGTTCAACCAGCTCGGTGCGCGACACCACCTCGCCCATGTGATGCATGAGATAGGAAAGCAGGCGGAATTCGTGGGACGTCAGCTTCAGCGTCACGCCATCGACAGTTGCCTTGGATGATTTTGTGTCGAGCCGTACCGGGCCGCAGGTAATATCCGATGAAGCGTGTCCAGCCGCACGGCGGATGAGTGCGCGCAGCCGCGCCAGCACTTCTTCGGTGTGAAATGGCTTAGTCACATAGTCATCGGCACCGGCGTCAATGCCCGCCACCTTGTCGCTCCAGCGGTCACGCGCCGTCAGGATCAGCACCGGCATGTTGCGGGCGGCCTCACGCCATTTTTCAAGCACCGTAATGCCGTCCATTTCAGGCAGGCCAATATCCAGCACCACGGCATCATAGGGCTCGGTGTCGCCCAGAAAGTGACCTTCCTCGCCATCCATTGCACGATCAACAACGTAACCCGCCTCTTCCAGCGTTTCGCAAAGCTGACGGTTCAGGTTTTCGTCGTCTTCAACAACCAATATGCGCATGGCCTCTCCCGATTCGATCGTTAGACTTCGATGCAATCGTTATCACATCGGCACGCGCATGGTCATCTTCTTCGGGGGGCCGCCATCGCCGGGCACCAGCACCGTAATCACACATTGCCCATTGGAGGGTTGAGCGGAAAGCACGCGACCGCCTGTTTGTGCGGCGACCTGCCGGGCCGCTGCTGAGCAGTCACCCGCCACCGTCACAACATTGGCGTCGATCCCGGCACCGCCCGAAGACAGGCCAATGCCCGCGCTTAAAACAGCTGCTGCAAAAAGAGATGCCATGGCTTTGTCCTTACATTGTTACCAAGTTTGATCAGGACTTTATCCGTTCGTTCCTGAACGCAAAATGAACAATGAAGCCGACAATGATTTTTTCAAGCGAATTGGAGGTTTGACGGCTCAGTCGAGCATCTTATTCAGCATTTTCGCCGCATTTGGGGCAAAAACTATTAAAGAGCCAAGATTTCTTCAGCCGGAATACCGCGTGCCACGGTCCAGCCCAATTGGCGCACCCGCACCCGAATCTGGCTTTGTGCCGAGCCAAAATCAGCCAATTCGTCCGCATTCAGATAGGTATATTCAGGTGCGGCCACTTCAACACTGCGAAGAACAGCGCTGCCATTGAGGATCTCCACGAGATAGCGTTCCTCCGGCTCATCCAGCGGAATTTCGTAAGCCGCCCAACTATTGGCATCCTCGCGCCCGCGCCGCACCCAGCCGATTGCAATATCGCCGGAACTGTCCCGCTCGGCCTTCAAATGCACCGGAGAAAGGGGCGTTGCGGCCCGCACGCCGCCTGCAAATTGCATCGGCGCGGATTGCTTATCACCAGCCTCGGCATACCA
>JBNKQT010000151.1:0-6467 GCA_050297115.1 Ensifer sp.
GGGCTGCAAAACCCATAACGCCGAAATTGATCAATCCGGCATAGCCCCACTGGATGTTCACACCCAGAGACATGATGGCTGAAATCAGGCAAAGGTTGAGAATTGCAAGCGCGACATTCCAGCTTTGGATAAAGCCTGCCAAAGCCAGAAGAATGGCCATGATCGCAAACAGGCCAATATTGCGTAATGCGGTGTTCATGCTGATCTCCCGCCAAAGATGCCGGTCGGTCGCAGGAGAAGCACCAGAACCAGAATAATAAACGATACTGCGAACTTATATTCCGTCGCCAGAATCTGAAGCAGCCCATCGGGCGCCATGTGTTCCGGCAAAATATAGGTGAATAAACGCTTGTAGGCGTAAGTCACAACAACTTCGGAATAGGCAATGATAAAGCCGCCCGCAATTGCGCCCAGAGGACTGCCAAACCCACCGACAATGGCAGAGGCAAAGATTGGAAGCAGAAGTTGCTGGTAGACGAAGGGCTTGTAGCTTTTGTCGATACCGTAAAGCGTTCCGGCGATCGTGGCCAATGCTGCCGCGATAATCCAGGTGATTGCAACGACCCGTTCCGGATTAATGCCGGACAGCAGCGCCAGATCTTCGTTATCTGAAAAGGCGCGCATGGATTTGCCAGAACGCGTCTTTTCAAGGAACCAGAAAAGCGCTGCGACGCAGATAATGGCGACAATCAGAGTGATCGCCTGGGAAGATCTGATAGCCAGCCCCTCACCTAGTCCGGTCCAGTTCTTGAAATCGCGCGCACTCATCAAAAAGCGGGTACCATCGTCGAAATTCTGGTCGTCGGGTCCAATGATGAATCGGATGAGGCCCGCCATGAAAAACATGACGCCGATCGATACGATCATGAAAATGACGTTGTCGGAACGCTGCTTGCGATAGTAGCGATAGACCCAGCGGTCGGTGAGCAAGGCCATGGCTGCAGCACCGATAATGCCGATCGGCAGCGCGAGAATAGCTGTTGAGACTGGAGCAATGCTGATGCCTGCAGATTGCAGAGCCCAGGTTGCCAGCACGGTCAGCATGGCGCCGAAGGACATGAGTTCGCCATGCGCGAAATTGGAAAATCGCAGTACAGCAAAAACGAGTGTGGCGCCAAGTGCACCGAGTGCCAATTGGCAGCCATAGGCGGTCGCAGGTACGACGACATAATTGGCCATCAAAATCAGGGCGTTGAGCAAATCTTCCACGTTCAGCCCCCCAAAAATGTCTTGCGGACTTCATCGTCTGCGATGAGCGCCGGTCCGGTATCGGTAAAACGATTCTCGCCCTGCACCAGCACATAGCCCTTGTCGGCGATCTCCAGCGCTTGTTTGGCGTTCTGCTCCACCATCAAAATTGAAATTCCTGTGCGGGCGACTTCGATAATACGGTCGAAAAGCTCGTCCATAACGATGGGCGATACACCGGCCGTCGGTTCATCCAGCATAAGGACTTTCGGATTGGTCATGAGCGCGCGCCCAACCGCGACCTGCTGGCGCTGACCACCGGACAGTTGACCGGCTGGCTGGCGGCGTTTTTCCTTCAAAACCGGAAAGAGATCAAAGATCTGCTCAATCGTTTCCGTCAGATCATCTTCCCGAATGAAGCCACCCATTTCCAGGTTTTCTTCTACCGTCATGGAGGTGAATATATTGTGCGTCTGCGGCACAAAGCTCATGCCTTTTGCAACGCGAGCCTGCGGCGCCAGCCGCGTGACATCTTCGCCATCAAGCAGAACGCGTCCTTCACGCAAATTCAGCATTCCGAATACAGCCTTCATAGCCGTCGATTTTCCTGCCCCATTGGGACCCACGATGACAGCTATTTCGCCTCTTTCCACGCCGATGGTGCAGTCATGCAGAATATCTGCGCCGCCATAACCACCGGTCATGTTTTCCCCGACCAAAAAATTCATGCGATTTCTTTTTTCTTGTTTTTCAGGCCTGTCCCCAGATAGGCCTCGATGACGTTTTCATTTGATTTGATTTCTTCGGGCGTTCCGGTTGCAAGTACAGCGCCCTCTGCCATCACGATAACAGGATCGCACAGCCGCGAGATGAACTCCATGTCGTGCTCGATCATGCAAAATGTATAGCCGCGCTCCTTGTTCAGCCGCAGAATGGCCTCGCCAATTTCATAGAGCAAGGTGCGGTTCACCCCTGCCCCAACCTCGTCCAGAAAGACAATCTTGGGATTGACCATCATTGTACGACCAAGTTCAAGGAGTTTCTTCTGGCCGCCCGAAAGGTTTCCAGCCAATTCGTCTGCCACGTGGGTGAGTTTCAAAAACTCCAGCACCTCATCGGCCTTTTCACGCAGTTTCGCGTCTGCATGACGCACAGCCATTGGTCGAAACCAAACATTGATAAGGCTTTCTCCGGGCCGGTCTGGCGGCACAACCATCAGATTTTCCCGCACCGTGAGTGTGGAGAACTCATGAGCAATCTGGAATGTGCGCAGGAGCCCTTTGGCAAAGAGTTCATGCGGCTCGAGGCCGGTAATGTCTTCGCCATCGAGTGATATTTTGCCAGACGTAGGCTTGTGAAGGCCAGCGATCACATTAAAGAGCGTGGTTTTTCCAGCCCCGTTTGGCCCAATAAGGCCGGTGATCGACCCCGTTTCAATTTTCAGTGTCACATTGTTGACGGCGCGCAAGCCGCCAAAGTGCTTCTCTACCTGTTCTACGACGATCATATAGTGGACGCCCCATAGCGAAACCGCCCAGATACGCTCCGGGCGGTCTCAGTATCACCTAAAACTTCGATCAACGATAGCCGACCGTTACGATCTTGCCGCCTTCGATCTTGATTTCGCGGAATTTGCCAGCGCTTTCACCGGGCCCAATGAGCTCAACGTCAGATGCGCCTACATAGTCAATATCGCCACCTTCGGAGAGGATTTTGAGACCCTTTGCGAGTTCGCCGGGAAGGATCTTCTCACCAGGCGCATTGGCAACATCAGCAACTTTCTCCTTGAAGCTTGCGCTGTCGGAGGAGCCTGCAGCCTGCATAGCCAGCATGATAAGCGCTGCTGCGTCGTATGCTTCAGCACCATAAGGGCCAACCTTGCCGCCGCTGGCTTCAATGGCCTTGGCATAAAGATCCGCACCATTGCTGTCTGTGCCGGGGCGTTCGCCATAGGAACCATCGAGATCCGAGCCAATCGCTTCTACGAGGCTGTCACCGATCATGCCGTCTGGCAGCACAAATGTGTCAAATGCGCCAGAGTCCAATGCGCCCTGAATGATGCCCTTGCCGCCCTGGTCGAGATAACCGACCACGATGAGAACATCGCCGCCAGCGGAGGCAAGCGATGCAACTTCTGCACCGTAATCACCCTTGCCATCTTCATGCGCTGCAGAGATGGTGATCTTGCCGCCCTTTGCTTCGAAAGATGACTTGATCGAGTCGGCCAGGCCCTTGCCATAGTCGTTGTTGGTGTAGGTCAGAGCTGCCTGCTTAACACCCTTTTCAACCAGGATGTCTGCGAGAACTTCACCCTGACGGGCATCTGATGGCGCCGTGCGGAAAAAGAGACCGTTGTCTTCAACAGTCGAAAGTGCCGGAGATGTCGCGGAAGGCGAAATCATAACGACGCCGTTGGACAAGGCCACATTCTGAAGAACGGCTGTTGTTGCACCGGAGCACATGGCTCCAACAATGGCGTTGACCTTGTCAGACGTGACAATGCGTTCTGCCGTAGCGGTTGCAGCACCAGCATCCACGCAGGTCGAGTCACCACGTACAGCTTCAACCTTCGATCCGTTCAGCAATGCACCACTGTCAGAAACTTCCTTGATCGCCAGCTCTGCACCGGCAGCAATATCAGGCGCGAGGGATTCGAGCGGTCCTGTGAAGCCAAGCAATACGCCAAGCTTGATGTCTTCTGCTTTTGCTGGCAGTGCAAGCATTGTTGTTGCTGCTAGGACTGTAAGCATCCGTTTCATGTGTTCACCCTTAGTTACTTTATCCGTGATTGTTGTTGTCGTGCGGTCAGATGTTTGTATCCGATACCGCAATTATGCAGACGATTATGACAGCGACTGTGTTGGGCATCCTCCGCTGCCGGTTTTCGCGGGCCTTTTGGAAACCGCGCAGTTGCATGCGCGGGAGAATGCACTGGCGTTTTGCGGGAATCAAGTATTCTTTGAAAAATGCCTATAAATTCTTTCTTATTCAATTGCTTAAACATCTCAGTGCAACGCTGTAGGTGAGATCGTACGATTTCGCAGTCGCAGGCCTTCTACAGCGATCTCATGATAGTGTTGCCATAATGCCGCCATAAATGAAATTGGCGCTCATCGGCCAAATCTGGCTATGCGTTAACTGCATAATGTTTTAAAGGAGACCGACGCTTGAAATTGGATTCGGTCGCGGTAGTCTGTAGCGAACCGGAGCGCAGCATTGGGATCGGGACTTGAGATGACGGGGAATTGGACAACAAAACTTCTGGCAGTTTTGGCAATCACGGCGGTACCGGGCATTGCGACTGCACAAGATTTCAATCCCCCAAGCCCGTTTGCAGGTTGGACAATTATTTCCGCTGGACCCCGTCTGCATGCAGACAAATTTCTTGGCAGTGAAGTTCGTTTCACACACATCCTCGATCAAGACTATTTCCACTTTCACCCTGTGCTGGATTTTTCTGTCGGCAATGACGGTGCTTTCTGGGTGGGTGCTGGTGTCTATGTGGAAGGTGAACTTGAAACCAAGGCCGGTAACCTTTTCATAGGTGGCTCATTCGCGCCCGGCTTCTACCACAAGGGCAACGGGTTTGATCTCGGATATCCACTTGAGTTCCGTTCCGGTATTGAAGCTGGTATCAAGACGAATAACGGCTACCGTATTTCGCTTTCCTATGACCATCGCTCAAATGCGCGAATTCGGAAAATTAATCCGGGAATGGAAACTATCCAGCTTCGCATCGGTAAACACTTCAACTGACCGGTTGACATTTTCCGTAGACGGCTGACGTAGGCCCGGATTTACGTTAAAGCACTCCTCAAGCAGTTGCTTTCTGCCGGAGGACTCTATGAATTCTATCTTTTTCTTTTTCATCGCCGCATTTGCTGGCTACCTGCTCGGCTCGATCCCCTTTGGCCTGGTGCTTACGCGCCTCGCCGGGCTTGGTGATGTGCGCAAAATTGGCTCCGGCAATATTGGTGCTACGAATGTTTTGCGCACAGGCAACAAGAAACTCGCGGCAGCAACACTGCTCCTGGATGCCCTCAAAGGAACTGCGGCGGCCCTGATTGGTGGCTACTTCACGCTTGAAATGGGCGTTGTGGCTGGAGTTACCGCATTTCTGGGGCATCTATTTCCCGTCTGGCTTGGCTTTAAGGGCGGAAAAGGCGTTGCGACCTATATCGGCGTTCTTCTTGGGCTTGCGCCAATCCTGTTGCTGGTTTTTGCACTTATCTGGCTCTCCACAGCATTTATTAGTCGTTACTCATCTTTATCCGCATTGGTTGCAACATTGATCGTTCCGGTTGTAGAATGGTTCATTGGCAATCATTTTGTCGCTGCAGCATTGGCATTGATGACGGTGGTCACCTGGTGGAAGCACCGACCGAATATCGAACGGCTGCTGAGTGGTGGCGAAAGCAAGATCGGGGATAAAGGATAATGAACGAAATCGGGGCACGGCAAAGGGGCATTCATCTTTCAGAAAAGCAACGAATTGCCTGGCTGCGTCTTATTCGTTCGGACAATGTGGGTCCTGTTACATTCCGCGAATTGATCAACCACTTCGGCACGGCCGAAAATGCCCTGGCAATGATTCCCGATTTATCGCGCCGGGGCGGGTCAACGCGCCCGATCCGCATCTGCAGTGAAAGCGATGCAATTAGAGAACTCGAGCTGGGCGCAAGGATCGGCGTTCAATTCGTCGGCATAGGTGAACCGGAATATCCATGGGCCCTGCGCCAAATTGACGGCGCTCCGCCCCTATTGGCGGTTAAAGGCGACTGCAACATTGCGACGCGCCCGGCGCTTGGTATCGTGGGATCACGAAATGCTTCTGTGTCGGGTGCAAAATTTGCAGCTATGATAGCGTCGGAATGTGGTCGTGCCGGTTATGCAATTATTTCGGGACTGGCTAGAGGTATAGACACTGCGGCGCACAAGGCCAGCCTGGAAACCGGAACCGTTGCCGCCTTTGCAGGCGGGCTGGACAAGCCCTACCCGGCAGAGAACATCAATCTGTATGATGCCATTTGTGCCAATGGTGGCTTGGCCATTAGCGAGATGCCACTTGGATGGGAGCCGCGCGCTCGTGACTTCCCGCGTCGCAATAGGCTTATCGCTGGTGTTGGACTTGGTCTGGTCGTGGTTGAGGCTGCTTTGCGCTCGGGTTCGCTCATTACCGCCCGGCGCGCCGCTGATTTCGGGCGGCTTGTGTTTGCCGTTCCCGGTTCACCGCTCGATCCAAGGAGCAAGGGGACCAATGGGCTCATTCAAAATGGAGC
>JBNKQT010000152.1:0-7204 GCA_050297115.1 Ensifer sp.
GGGCAGGGGTTCCAAAGCATCCCGGCACGGTTGAGGCTGCGCCGAAGCAAGCGCCCGTCGCCCCACCTGCGCCGCCAGTGCAGCAGGAAGCAGCTGCGCCCACGCCCGCCGCTCCGCCCGTAATCGAGGAGCCTCGCCAGAAGGTTGCCGCACCTTCCCTTGCACCTGCGTCAGCGCCCAAGCCAGCGCCCGCGCAGCGAAAACGCACACCGCGAACTGAAGAATACTATGATACAAAGTCGCAGGTTTTTTCCGCGCTGATCGACACGATCGACCTTTCGCAGCTCGCCAAACTGGACACCGAAAGCGCGCGTGAGGAAATCCGTGATATCGTCAACGATATCATCACGATCAAGAATTTTGCGATGTCGATTGCCGAGCAGGAAGAACTGCTCGAAGATATCTGTAACGACGTTTTGGGCTATGGCCCCCTGGAGCCTTTGCTGGCGCGCGATGACATAGCCGATATCATGGTCAACGGTGCGGGCCAGACCTTTATCGAAGTGGACGGCAAGGTTCAGGATTCCGAAATCCGTTTCCGCGATAACTCGCAGCTCTTGTCCATCTGCCAGCGTATCGTGAGCCAGGTTGGCCGTCGCGTCGATGAAGCAAGCCCGATATGCGATGCGCGCTTGCCCGATGGTTCGCGTGTTAACGTGATCGCCCCGCCGCTTGCCATCGACGGCACAGCGCTCACCATTCGTAAGTTCAAGAAAGACAAGCTCACACTCGACCAGCTCGTTCGCTTCGGTTCCATCAGCGAGCCGGGTGCCACACTGCTTCAAATCATCGGTCGCGTGCGTTGTAACGTTGTCGTTTCCGGCGGTACCGGTTCCGGTAAAACGACGCTTCTGAACTGCCTCACACGTTATATCGATGAAGATGAACGCATCATCACCTGCGAAGACTCCGCCGAACTTCAGCTTCAGCAGCCGCATGTGGTGCGACTTGAAACCCGCCCGCCGAATATTGAAGGCGAGGGCGAAATCACCATGCGCGACCTTGTGAAAAACTGCCTGCGTATGCGCCCTGAACGCATCATCGTCGGTGAGGTTCGCGGACCGGAAGTGTTTGACCTTCTGCAGGCAATGAACACAGGTCACGATGGTTCGATGGGTACAATCCACGCGAATACGCCGCGCGAATGCCTCAGCCGTATGGAATCCATGATCGCCATGGGCGGCTTCTCGCTTCCGGCAAAAACCGTTCGTGAAATTATTGCGGGCTCTGTTGACGTTATCATTCAGGCCGCCCGTCTGCGTGACGGTTCACGCCGCATCACACACGTCACCGAGGTGGTTGGCATGGAAGGCGACGTTATCGTGACCCAGGATCTCATGCGCTACGAGATGCAGGGTGAAGATGCCAATGGCCGGATCATCGGCCATCACATGTCCACGGGCATTTCAAAACCTAATTTCTGGGATCGCGCGCGCTACTACAATGAAGATCAGCGTCTGGCCGCTGCAATTGATGCCATGGAAATGATGTCTGATTAGGAAACCGTTTCATGTTTGGTTTGGATATCCAAATTGTGGCAATCATCGGTCTGGCGGCACTGGCGGCCGGCGGGGTTGCCTATGGCTTCATGTTCACCCAGCTGGAAACGGCGAAAAGCACTGAAAAGCGCCTGAAACGGGTCGGCTCCGCGGAAACTGACACAATCAAGCGCAAAGCTGCACGCGACCGCGTGGCGGAGGCCTCCAAACGCCGGAAATCCGTACAGGATTCGCTGAAAGAGCTTGAAAAAAAGCAGAAGGAAAAATCCAAGAAAGAAAGCCCGGGCCTCAAAGAGCGGATCATGCAGGCTGGTCTGAAAATATCAGTCCCCCAATTCTACATATTCTCGGCAATCGCCGCAGTATTTACATTTGTGGTTGCCTTTATCGCCGGTGGTGGAAATATCCTGCTTGCCTTGGGGGCTGCATTTGTCTTTGGTGCCGGTCTCCCGCAGCTTGTTTTGCGGTTTCTGGTTGGTCGTCGGAAAAAGAAGTTTCTGGAGGAGTTTCCCAATTCTCTCGACGTCATGGTGCGTTCCATTAAATCGGGTCTGCCGCTGAATGATGCGCTGCGCCTCATCGCAGCTGACGGCCAGGAGCCTGTGAAGTCGGAAATCAGACGTGTTGTGGAATCACAGCAGATGGGCCTGAGCGTACCGGAGGCTTGCGCGCGCATGCACAACAGCGTGCCGCTGCAGGAGGTTAGTTTCTTCGCCGTTGTGATTGCTATTCAGGCGCAGGCAGGTGGTAACCTTTCAGAAGCTCTTGGCAACCTTAGTCGGGTTTTGCGTGACCGCAAGAAAATGCGCGGCAAGGTGGACGCCCTCTCCATGGAAGCAAAAGCCTCCGCCGCGATTATCGGTTCTCTGCCTTTTGTCGTGACGCTTCTCGTTTACCTTACTTCGCCACAATACATCATGCTGCTTTTCACGGACCCACGCGGTCACCTCATTCTGGGAGCCTCCGGCGTCTGGATGGGGATCGGCGTTGCGGTGATGAAGAAAATGATCAGCTTCGACATTTGAGGACGGGAACGTCACATGACCAAAGACCTGGCAGCATTACTGACTGATCCAAGCACCATCATCTCGGTGCTGGTGGCGCTTGCGGTTTTCCTCACAATCTATCTGCTGATCCTTCCCTTTTTTGAAAAGGGCGATCTGGACAAGCGCATGCGCTCTGTATCCACGGAACGTGAGCAGATCAGGGCACGCGAAAGAGCGCGTATGAGCGCTGAAGCTGCAGGTAAACGAGCCAGTCTGCGCGGTGAAAACAACGTCTCGGTCAGGAACTTTGTTGAAAGACTGAACCTGAGAAAGGCCCTTGTCGACGAAAACACGGTCAACAAGCTTAAATCTGCAGGCCTCCGCTCGCAAAATGCGCTCAATACATTTCTCTTTGCGCGCGTTACGCTTCCATTCGTCTTTCTCGGATTGGCGGCAGCCTGGATTTTCCTCCTTGGAAACTTGAAAGATCAATCGACAGCAATCCGTATTCTTGCAGCTATTGCCGCTGGTTATCTTGGTTTTTACGCGCCGAACATTTTCATCTCAAACATGGCTTCTAAGCGGCAGAAATCGATTCAGTCTGCATGGCCGGATGCTTTGGACTTGTTGCTCATTTGCGTTGAGTCCGGTGTTTCCGTTGAGGCTGGCTTACATCGGGTGGCAGAAGAGATTGCGCCACAGTCGTCGGAATTGGCTGAAGAACTCGTGCTCACAACTGCTGAACTTTCCTTCTTGCAGGAACGGCGACAGGCTCTGGAAAACCTGGCCACACGCACCCAGCTTGATTCGATCAAAGCCGCATCGCAGGCACTCATTCAGGCGGAACGCTACGGTACGCCGGTCGGTCAGGCACTGCGTGTTCTGGCACAGGAAAGCCGTGATCATCGTATGAATGAGGCTGAGAAAAAGGCTGCAGCTCTGCCGCCAAAGCTCACAGTACCCATGATCCTGTTTTTCCTGCCGGTGCTGATTGCCGTCATTCTTGGCCCTGCCGGCATGCAGGTTATGGATAATTTCTGATTTCGCCGGTAGTCTCCCACTGTCGTTGGAACAGGAGGGAGGCCCAATGCACAAAAGCTTCGAGAAAGAACAATGGGACGCCTTCAATGCGCTTCGCAGCGAAGGCCCGGTCCACATGCTCAATCTTGTTCGATTTCGAGAGTGGGCAGAGTATGAGGACGGCACCAGGCTTTCAGGCGCGGAGGCATACAAAGCCTATTCGCGGCTCAGTGCGCCGGTCTTCACGCGGCTCGGTGGTCGCATCGTGTGGCGGGGTAAGCCTCAGATTATGATGATCGGCCCGCAGGAGGAGGCATGGGATATTGCCTTCATTGCGCAATACCCTACATCCGATGCCTTTGTGAGCATGATAAAAGATCCTGAATACAGAAAAGCGATGCCACACAGGCAGGCAGCGGTTCTTGACAGTCGCCTGTTAAGGCTTGATCCGCAAAAAGAAGGCGAGGGCTTTTAGCCCTGCTTTTCAAGCTTTTTCCAGGAGCCCTGCTGCGACATCATCGTTCTGAGATAGGCGATATTGGCTTCTGCCTGTTCTGAAGAAAGCTCCTGCCGGGCAATGTTTTCAGCTTCCTGATAACGCCCCTGCAGACCCACTACCAAAGCAAGGTTTTGGCGCACACGGCTGTCAGCACCGGGCAGGTCAACAGCTTTCTTCAAATAGACTTCTGCTGTGCGCAGGTCTTTCGTGAGTAGATAGGACATGCCCAGGTTGGACAGGACGGAAGGCTCGTTTGGTGAAATATCGAGGGCCGCGCGGTATTTGAGGCGCGCCTCATCCGGGCGGCCAAGCTGGTCGAGAATAGCGCCTTGGGCGGAGATCAATTTCCAATCGGGCTGGTCGGGTCGCTGGGCGCGGCTGATTGTGTTCAATGCTGCCTGCAGGTCACCCGCTGCTGCTTGCGCTTTGCCGAAGGCTGCCAGCACTTCGGTATCTTCCGGGTGGTGAATAACAACCTGCTGCATCACCGCAAGCGCCTGGTCGGTTCTGCCGGTCATGCGCAGAAGGGTTGCATAGCGCAGTCCGGCTTCGCGATTGCCTGGATCCTCGGCATAGGCCGCGCCAATCGTTTGAGAGGCTGATGCCAGCTCGCTGGAATTCATTTCCGAAACCGGTTTCGATAATTTCGGAATGGACGCGGTTTTGGTACCGCGATCAACTGTTCCGCAGGATGCAAGGCCAAGTGTTACAGCCGTCAATGCTGTCGCGAGAAACAGTTTTTTCGTATTTGAATTTTTGCGAACGTGCGTTTTCATCATGGCGATCCTGGAATGAACCGGATGCGCGGGCAAAAGACCCTAACGAACAACAGAAGCGCAACCCTCGCTCAAGCAATAATCTGTTAACCCTAATAGAGCGTTAACGCCGCAGGCAGCATAAAAGGACTACAGATGAACCCGTTTCAATTCATCAAGCGCGCAAGCCCTTACAATAACAAGGGCGGCAAAACGCTGCCGATCTTTGCGATAACGCCCGCTCAAATAGAGCATGAGGTCATCGACCCCATTGCTCTCGATTGGGCGCGCAAGTCCGGATATAAAGCGGCCAAAGGTTCAGTCCTCCTCATTCCGGCTGAAGATGGTAGCCTGGGCGGTGCTCTTTTCGGGCTTGGCAAGACGCCAATGGCCGCCCCCTTTATGACGGGCAAACTCGCCAAGGCACTTCCTGCAGGCGATTGGCACATTGAAACTGCACCGCTCACAGCCAACCGCATTGCGCTCGGTTTCGGGCTCGGTAGTTACCGTTTTGAGCGCTACACAGAGCAGACAGAGCAAGACGCAACTTTGATGATCCCCAAGGATGCTGTTGCCGCTGATATCAAACGTCAGATTGCAGGTGTCTATCTCGCCCGCGACCTCATCAACATGCCCACCAATGAGATGGGTCCGAATGAACTGGAAGCCGTCTTCCGCGATCTTGCCAAACATTATGATGCCAAGGTCACCGTGGTTAAGGGCGAAGCGCTGTTGAAGAAGAACTTCCCGCTCATCCACACCGTTGGCCGTGCGTCTGCCGCCGAGCCCCGCCTGTTGGAAATGCGCTGGGGGCATAAAGGCGCGCCCAAAGTAACACTCGTGGGCAAAGGCGTTTGCTTCGACACAGGTGGTCTTGATGTCAAACCGGCATCGTCCATGTTGAATATGAAAAAGGATATGGGCGGTGCCGCCAATGTCCTGGGTCTCGCGTTGATGATCATGGATGCCAATCTGAAGATCGATTTGCGTGTGCTCATTCCAGCGGTTGAAAACTCCATCGCCGGAAATGCCTTCCGTCCCGGCGACATCTACAAAAGCCGAAAGGGCCTCACAGTTCAAATCGATAATACCGACGCCGAAGGCCGACTCGTCCTGGCTGACGCTCTCGCCTATGCAGATGAAGAAACGCCTGATCTCCTCGTTGACATGGCAACGCTCACAGGTGCTGCGCGCGTAGCACTCGGTCCTGATCTGCCGCCATTCTTCACCGATGATCGCGATCTGGCCACCGACCTTCTCGATGCCTCAGCAGAGGCGGACGACCCGCTCTGGCGCATGCCGCTCTATAGCGGCTATGAGGACATGCTTTCAGCAGGCGTCGCTGACCTTACCAACGCCCCGTCCGGTGGCATGGCGGGCGCCATCACGGCAGCCTTGTTCCTCAAGCGCTTTGTCACGCAAACTGAAAGCTGGGTGCATCTCGACATTTTCGGATGGTCCAACAAGGCCAAACCGCATGCTCCGGTGGGCGGCGAGGCACAAGGCATTCGTGCGCTCTACCGTCATATAAAATCCAATGTGAAATAGGCGCCAGCTTGTCCTTTTACTCCAAAGCAAATATAACGGTACCGGAACGGTCTTTGGAGTATCAGCGTGTCCGTCGAACTAACGCCATCACAGGCGCTCAGCCTCTGGCATCAGGTCGCCCTGGAACAGGTGCGCGCCGATGCGCACGACCTCACGCTTCGGCAAACCGCGATCCTTTTGCACATCTACCTTATGCCGCCACCGCACACCGTGCGCGGGCTGGCCGCAACGCTCAATGTGAGCAAGCCGGTCATTACACGCGCACTGGATACAATGGGCGCCATGGGGTTAGTGGACCGCGAACGTGACACGCTGGATCGCAGAAATGTTATTATCAAGCGCACGGTTAAAGGCGCATTGTATCTCGAAAAACTGGGTGACTTGATTATCGAGGAAGGGCAAAAGCTGCCGCGTTGAAAATCCCGCTCTGGGGGAAATACCAAGGACCAAGACATGCTGGACCGCAGGCTGAATGCATACCGCGCCGATCTGGCGGAAATGAGCCTCAAAGGCAAGGTCAACGCCGCCCGGTTCGTGGAGGGCGAAAAAGCGCGCGTTGTCGTTGCCGTCGCTGAGCTGCGAAGCGAGCCGCATTTCAACTCAGGCGTCGATACGCAATTGCTGTTTGGTGAAGGCGTCACGGTCTATGACATGAAAAATGGCTGGGCCTGGGTGAAAAGTGATGTCGACTCTTATGTGGGCTACGTGCCGGATCGCTTCCTTGATGATGCAGGTGAGCCACCAACGCACTGGATCACCGCCCCGCGCACATTCATCTACCCCGAACCGGAATTGAAAACCGCTCCCATTGGCGGCCTGTCCATGGGCAGTCGCATTTCCATCATCGAAGAGGTCGAGAAGCGTGGAACAAACTATTTCATCCTTGAAGATGAACGC
>JBNKQT010000153.1:0-3889 GCA_050297115.1 Ensifer sp.
CACTGCTTCAAGCCAGATTTGATCGCGCTGATTCATCAGATTGAAAAGCATTATGGAAAGCCGGCTGTTGTTACCTCCGGTTTCCGCAGTTTGAAGCGGAATCGCCGAGCCGGCGGCAGCAGCTTCTCCCGCCATACCACCTGCGATGCAGCGGACATTCAGGTCGCCGATGTCAGCAAGTGGGAGCTTGCGGAATATTTGCGTTCCCTGCACAATCGTGGCGGTGTTGGCACCTATTGCCATACCAAGTCGGTCCATATCGATACCGGCATGCAGCGCGACTGGAACTGGCGTTGCCGTCGGCGCTAAATCGGGGTGTTTCACACACTCACAACGCCCTTTGAATAAGATTGTGAAAGTTTTTTGAAAAAATGCCATTTTGCCGCTTGCGGGAATTTCAAGGCCTGACTATAAGTCCGCCACACAAGCGCACGCGCCCTTCGTCTATCGGTTAGGACGCCAGATTTTCATTCTGGAAAGAGGGGTTCGATTCCCCTAGGGCGTGCCATTTCTCTTCACGTTTTTTTTCACCCGGTTCATGATCGTCTCCTGTCGTTCATTGGTTTCGATGGACTTCGTCCCTTGCTGCACGCCTTGTTCCAGGTCTGCGAAATCACACTGTAATTGGCGTGGCTTTGAGAACTTCCAGGTCAAGAGTGGTCGGTGGGAGTTCAGCGGCGTAACGACGCAAAGCTTCAATGTGCTCAACGGCGGCACCATGGCAGGCAATGGCACATTTGATGCGATTACGATTTTTTCGGGCGGCATCCTGGCGCCTGGCACAATAGACCTGATGGGCAACGCTCATATTGGAACAATTACTGCAACAGGCGACGTTCTTTTTCAGAACGGTTCTACGTACCAGCCCCAAATCAGCCCAACCGGTACGTCGGATCTGTTCCATATTGCCGGTTTTGGCGCACTGTCGATCAACGCAGGCGCCAAGCTTAACGTGGTGGCACTACCCGGAGGTGTAGCGGCTTCAACCGGTCTCTATCGCATCGTCACTGCTGACAACAACATCACTGGCACGTTTTCCTCCGTCACAGACAATGTGCCGGATATCAACTTTACACCGATCTACACAGCCAAATCGATCGATCTGCAGGTTGTGAAGTCCCCAACCTCAGTATCGCCCAAAACAATATTGGTTGCCGGATTGGGCAGCGGTGTGGAAAGCAGCTTGTTGTTCAACAGAACGATGCGCCGTCAGGCCAATGCGTCTATGTCTGCAGCAACCAATGTAAAAGCCTCGAGGCTGAGCGCAAATGCCTATGCCGAAACCGAGCAATCTGCTCGCACTGACGCGTTCGCGGCCTTGCAGGATGAAAAGAGAGGCCGTCTGTGGACCGCACCAATCGGACAATATGTGAATGTCAACAATTCCAACGGCAGTTTGGGCTATGACAGCGCAACGGGTGGGTTTGCCATTGGATTGGAACGCTACTTCACAGGTGCGGCTAGTGACTATCTGCTTGGCATTAGCGGCGGCGTGAGCTGGACCAACGCAAGAGGCCAGCGTAGCAGGGCCGACCTGTTTTCCGGGCATGTGGGTGCCTTTGGTTCCGCAAACCTTGGTGCACTGGATATTGCTGCCTCTCTCTCCGGGGATGTCAACAGCTACAATTTCCAGCGTGCCATCGGTTTGAACGGTGGTGGTGCGATGTTCGCGGGCAGCCACACGTCCGGGTACAGCTTTTCCTTCGGCACGGAAGCGACCTACAATCTGCTTGAGGGGCGCGGCCTTACCCTGGCCTCAGGTGGTGACGCCAGCGGAGATATCGACATTGTCTCCTTTGGCCCAATGGTTGGGTTTGAATACGGTTACTCCCAAAGCAACGCCTTTACAGAAACGGGCGCCGGTCTTTTGAACTTGAATGTTGGCAGCCAGAACAACAGGCATGCACTCCTGCAGGTTGGCGCTGACATAAAGGCCAAAACGAAGGTGAACGGGACAGATGTTGTTCTGGACGGACGCCTGGCTTTGGAGCATGAGCTGCAAAACAATTCAAACCAGATGAGCACCAGCCTCGCCGCGCTTCCCACATTTACCTATAATGCCGGGGCTGCTCCACTGGGGCGCAATCGGTTGCTGGTTGGGCTGGGTGCGACGTTCAAGAAATCGGAACGGCTTTCGGCCACGGTTCGATATGACGCTCGCCTTTTCGGTGCAAATGCAAGTTCCAGTCACCAGTTCAGCGCTGGCTTGAAACTCCGCTTCTAGATCGCTGCTGTTGGGTGCATGCGACCGGTCAACTCTTGAGAAGTATCCGGTCGCTACCAAGGTCTGATGGGCTGATAAAATTCAACAGACAAGTTCCGCTGACCGTCTACCTGATATTCTGGTTATGCCAGCGACCAGTGCGGCCAGAATCTCAATTTGGTTACACGTCCGATGGTGTTTGTCCGGGCACGCCTTGTAGTCCGCCACCGCATTGATTGGAAAACCAAGGCTTGTAAGGGACGCTCCACACGCGAAACGTCATGCTCTCGCTGCGTCGATAATCCTGAACTGGATGCGTCTTGAGCCCTGCCAGTGATCGGCGCTCAGCGAACCGGCCACATGAAGGCGGTGCCCCCGGGAGGTGAGCAGCAAATCGCCAAGCGGTGTTTCCAGCGACCTAAAAGCGATGCAGTCGATTCGACTGCGCCCATCAGGCGATTCCAGCGTGACCTTGATATGGTCCTTGCCGACCTGCCTTGCATCACGAACTGTATGTGAAGGCATGGCAAAGACGGGCTGAGCGTGCCCTGCACCGAATGGCCCGGCATTTTCCAACAGATCGACCAGCTCCAGCGTCGCACCAGAGGCAGAGAGTGCCCCATCGATTTTCAGCACGCGGCCATCCACCAGAGTCTGAACCTGTTTTGCTGCCCGTTCTTCAAAGAAAGCCCGCAATTGTCCGAGTTTGGATTTCTCCACCGTAAGGCCTGCTGCCATGGCGTGGCCACCACCTTTAGCCAGAATACCCGCATCAACTGCGGCGCGCACCATTTGGCCGATATCAAATCCAGCGATCGACCGACCAGACCCCGACCCCTTTCCATTGGGATCAAAGGCTATGGCGAATGTGGGGCGATGGAACTTTTCCTTCAGGCGAGCGGCCAATAGCCCCACGACACCCGGATGCCAGCCAGAGCTGGCAGTCAAAAGCACCGACGCGCCACTGGCATCACCATAGTCGGCCAGAACTTCAGCCTCAGCCTCGGCAAGCATAGCTGCTTCCATGGCTTGGCGTTCCCGGTTCAGTTGATCGAGTTGCTCGGCAATTGCATCCACTTCAGCGCCTGCCTCCATCGTTAGAAGGCGGCTTCCCAGGGCCGCGTCCCCAACCCGACCACCGGCATTGATGCGTGGGCCGACGAGAAACCCGAAGTGATACGGTGTCACCGGGCCACTGAGGCCTGCTATGCGGAAAAGCGCGGCAAGGCCAGCATTGGTCTGGTGACGGGCGGCAACAATCCCTTTGACGACATAGGCACGGTTCAGCCCCTTCAACGGCACCACATCGCAGACCGTCGCAAGCGCCACAAGGTCAAGCCAGCTTAATAGATCAAGCCCGCGCGCGCGCGCATCTCCGCTTTCCCGCAACAACTTCAAAGTCCCGACCAGGGTGAGGAAAACCACACCGGCGGCACAGAGATGGCCCTGCCCCGACAAATCATCCTCGCGGTTGGGATTTACTATGGCAAGTGCATGGGGAAGCGTGTGACCCACCTGGTGGTGGTCGAGTACTACAACATCAATCCCCCTGGATTTGGCCGCATCAAGGGCTTCGAGGCTTGTCGTGCCGCAATCTACTGTGACAATGAGCTGCGCACCATTGTCGATCAGTTGATTGATCGCATTTGGATTCGGACCGTAACCCTCGAATATTCGATCAGGGAT
>JBNKQT010000154.1:0-4028 GCA_050297115.1 Ensifer sp.
TCCTCGCCGCCATAGCGCGCAACGAACTGACGGCTCTCATCAGTCCGCCGGGCCAGCGCGGATGCAACTCTTTGAAGGCACTGATCGCCTGCCAGGTGGCCTGCCGTATCGTTGAAGCTCTTGAAATCATCAATGTCGATCATGATGACATTGAACCAGCCTGCGATATTGCGAGCGCGTTTGCGGATTTCAGGAATGGCAGAATAAAGACGGCGACGATTTTTAAGTCCCGTCAATTCATCGGTTTCCGACAGATCGAGAAGGGCGTTGGTCAGGTCGGTCAATTGCTGGGTCTTGATCTCGTCGCGTAGCGAAACCAGGAACCTGTTTCGGTTCTGTCGAATACGTTTAAAGCCAACAACGACACCGCAGGCAACGATGACAAGCTGAAAGACGACTGGGCCAGTTAGCGACGTCATATCATCCTGCAAAAACAGCAGTGTGCCGACATTGAGCACGTATCCGCCCAACATCAGTGTGATATTTTCGCTTAATGTAAACGGCATGATCATGGCGGTGAAAAGGTAAGCGATGCTCAGCGCCATCTGATAACGGCCAGCGTCCACGTCGCTTGCCAAAGGGATAATCGTTGCGAGGCCAACTGTCATGGTGAGAAGCGGCACGACATGGGCTGCAAAGCGCAGTGCGGACTGGCCGCTTTTCAGGAAAACAAGCGAAAGCAGATAAGCAGGTACCACAAAACCCAATCGCACAAACAGGCCTTGTTCCAGAGTGCCGGCAAGGGAGTCGACATACAAAAGTGGCAGGTTGGCCAGCGCCATGACAAGATGCCACAAGAAGATGTTATGTGCCTGAAATTTCTGGAATTCACTGCGCCATTGGCTCTCCAGATTCGGCGAGAGGGCGACCTGTCGAAGCGGACGGTTCATATCCCGCTCAATTCGCGCCAGTCTTGCGTCTGTCTCAATGGCCTTGTGGGGCATGCTCATTATTTCCTGTCAGATGGTCGACAAAGCCGCAATCACATTAAGGTTCTATTAAGACATATCGGCAGGATTTGCGAGGCCGTCTCCAGGATTGGAAGTATGGCCGCAGTTTAGAATTGTCCGCTTTTGTGCAAAATAGAAATGTCACTTTGCTTGCCCCATGGCACAATGATCAGCCCCCTGACGGGCTGGGCCGGGTTGATTGGCTGTCATGCTGTAATAGCCATCCAATTCCGGCAATTCGCGATCTTTAAATGTATTGCGCTTCAACTCACGGAAAATGGTGGAGCGATGACGTCCAAGCTTCTCCGCAATCACATCAACACTGATCTTTGCAGAACGCCAGCGCTCGATCTTGCGTCGTTTTTCAATCCCAAGATGCGAGTAAGTAGGCCGGATACCGTTCAACATGCATATTCCTCCTGAGCAATAACCCATTGATATCACTCAAAAGTCGCACTTCGAAATAGAATGCACCCGGCTACACGAAGAGTTTGCAAAATATATGTTATGGAACTTTTGGCGAGATTATTCCATAAATTCCAGTCAAGGAATCCTGAAACTGTTTACGGCCTCTCCATTCAATGGTTAGTCTGCCGATAACCAGTCACCTATAGCCAGCGGGAGTGAGAGCCATGATTGAGTATTTGGGCGTTGCCCCGTCAATTGTGGCGCTTGTGCTTCTCGCGTTTCTCTTTGTAGCCTTCACGCTTGAGAAATATCCGCCTGATGTAATTGCGGTTATTGGTGCGGCGGTCTTTATCGTCTTGGGACTGGTTCCTGTTGATCAGGTGATGGATGTTTTTTCTTCTTCCGCGCCAATCACGATTGCTGCCATGTTTGTGGTTTCGGGGGCGCTGTTACGCACAGGTGTACTTGATGCGCTGGCCGATTTCATTGTGGAACGTGCAAAATCGCATCCGGTTGTAGCCATCGTCGTGTTCATCACAATTGCTGCCGCCGCCTCGGCCTTCATGAACAGCACGCCAGTGGTTCTTGTGCTTATTCCGGTTGTTGTTCGTCTTGCCAGAAGTATGAAAATCGCCTCAAGCCGTCTTTTGATACCGCTTTCCTATACGGCCATTCTGGGCGGAACCTGCACATTGATCGGGACATCGACGAACATCATCGTTGACGGTGTTGCACGCGAAAGCGGGCTTGAGCCCTTTTCCATTTTCGAAATTGCACCGGTGGGAATAATCGCGGCTGTTGTTGGCGGTATTTCAGTGTTTGTGCTTGGCCAGTTTTTGCTGCCGCACCGGGAGTCTGATCAAAGCATGGAGGACGAGGAAACGCCGTTTCTTTCCGAGATCACCATATTGGAGGATTTTGCGGGCATTGGGCAGCCGCTTTCCGACGTGGCTGATTTCCAGCGCTCCGGCGTTCGTGTGACGGGCGTTCGGCGCGGTGCAGAAATAGAACGCAGCGCCCTTGATGAACGTGTTCTCCAGCGTGGGGACGTTGTTATCGTTATTGCCCCCACATCAGAATTGCTGACACTTGCCGAGCATTCCGGCTTGCGCGTGGGGTTGCGCCGCTCGATTGAGTTGGATCCTGAGGCGGAAACGCGAGTGGCCGAGGTGATTGTTGCGCCTTCGCGCCACAGTGCGGGCGTGCGCATTGCCGATCTGGCGCTTGGTCGGCGTGCGGGCATGCGGGTGCTGGGTGCCTTTCGTGCGGGCCATGTTGCCGGGCCGGATTTGTCAGGTGTGCAATTGCGCCCGGCCGACAAATTGCTGCTTGAAGGCACCAAGGAGGGGTTCAACGAGCTTGCCCGTGTGGGCGACGTTGTTTCTGTAACCGAACCTGGCGGCCGTGCATTCCGGCGTCGTCAGGCTCCGATCGCCATTTTCACCATGGTGGGCATTGTGGCGCTTGCAGCACTGGGGATTATGCCTATCGGCATTCTTGCGCTCCTGGGTGTCGCGGTCATTCTGGCACTGCGCTGTATTGATAATGATGAGGCGTGGGATACGATCGACGGATCCATCCTTATTCTGATCTTCGCCATGCTGATTATCGGGTCAGGCCTGGAAGGCAGCGGTGCGGTTGAATTGCTGGTTGGCTTCATGAAACCGTGGCTGGAAGGGCTATCCCCGATGCTTATGCTGCTTGCGGTCTATTTCGTCGCTTCCATCCTCACCGAAACGGTGACCAACAATGCTGTCGCAGTTGTTTTCACGCCCATTGTGATTACGCTTGCTCAGCAATTGGGCGTTGACCCGCGTCCCTTTGTTGTGGCGGTGATGTTTGCCGCCAGCGCCAGCTTTGCAACGCCGATTGGTTATCAGACCAATACGCTGGTCTATGGTGCAGGCAACTACCTTTTCAGCGATTTTCTCAAAATGGGCATCCCGATGAATATCATCGTCGGCCTGGTCTCCGTTTTCGCCATCAGCGTCTTTTTCCCGATGTGATGTAGGCCGAGACATGGTTTTCAGGATGGAACCCGGTTGCGCAAAGTTCGCGCAGCCCGCCTTGCATATCGCCTGTCAATACGATATGAAACATGAATCATAAGTCATGTTTTATCTGTAATTTTGCAAGGGAGGGCAAAATGAAGAGATTGCTTGCAGCCGTGGCGATGAGTCTGGCACTGCCTATGGCTGGCCACGCCGAAATTAAAATTGCACATGTTTATGGGAAGACCGGACCCTATGAGGCCTATGCCAAACAAGGCCATATTGGCCTGATGATGGGGCTGGAATATGCCACCGGCGGCACGATGGAGATCAACGGCGAAAAGATTGAGGTGATCGAGAAAGACACCCAGTTGAAGCCTGAGCTTGGCCGTGCCCTGCTGGCGGAAGCCTATGGCGATGATGAGGCCGATATTGCAGTTGGTGCTGTTTCATCTGCGGTAACGCTCGCCATGCTGCCGGTTGCTGAAGAATACGAGAAGGTTTTGCTCGTGGACGGCTCTGTGGCCGACAGTATTACAGGTGAGGCCTGGAACCGTTTCATTTTCCGCTCCGCGCGAAACTCTTCACAGGATGCGATTTCAAACGCTGTTGCCATCGGCAAGGAAGGTGTGACCATTGCTACCTTGGCGCAGGACTATGCCTTTGGTCGTGATGGTGT
>JBNKQT010000155.1:0-4106 GCA_050297115.1 Ensifer sp.
CCAGCCCCTGCGAACCGCGATACTTGCCGCCCGTATCGTCACCACCGGAAAAGTCCTGAATGTCGGACCCACCGCCAGAAAGCCTGTCTTCCACGCCACCGCTCTGGCCACTGAGATCAGCGATCACCTGCTCCACAGGTCCGCCGGGCGCAAATTGCACAACGGCAAATGAAATCGCCATAATGCCGATAAGTGTGGGAATAATCAGCAGAAGGCGGCGAAGAATATAGGCGCCCATTCAAGCCTCCATCCTGGTCGCCGCAACCATGCAGATCATCTTGTATTCCAACCGGTTTTGCTCAACTGCCTGTTTCAATTAAAGGTGCTTTTAGGTGTCGCCGCTTGCCGCAAGCTGACGTTACTGCTTCATCCACCATACGGATGGAAACCCGAAGCTGTAATAGGGCAGTTCTTCGGGGTGTTTAAGCTCCTTGCGATAGGCGATGCGGTCCGTCGATCCATAATAGAGTGGAATGACATAGTTGTGCGCCAGCAAAACACGGTCGAGCGCGCGCGTAGTCGCAACAAGCTCATCGCGATCTTTGGCGAAAATCACCTTGCGGATCAACTCATCAACCGCCGGGTCCGAAATGCCCGCATAGTTTTGAGAGCCTTCGCGAGTTGCTGCTTTGGAGCCCCAATATTCAGCCTGTTCATTGCCCGGGTTAAGTGACTGTCCCCACACTTTCACCATGACATCATAGTCGAATGATCGCGTGCGGTTCGTGAACTGGGCAGCATCAACAGTCCTGACTGTCGCTGTAATCCCAATTTTTTTGAGGTTTTCGGTCCACGGCAGAATGAGTTTTTCGAGCAACGGACCATTGAGAAGAACTTCGAAAGAAAGCGGTCTTCCAGTCGCCTCGTTGACCATTTTCCCGCTTTTAATCACGTACCCGGCTTCCTTCAAAAGGCGAACGGCATTGCCAAGGTTCTTGCGATAGGCGGCGGCCGTTCCACCCACCGGGTTGGTGTAGGGTTCGGCAAACACTTTTTCGGGAACCTTGTTTTCCAGGCCGTTGAGAATTTCCAGCTCCCGGCCCTCAGGTAATCCGCTGGAGGCCAGTTCGGTCCCGAAGAAAAAGCTGTCGACACGCTTGTAGGCACCAAAGAAAATATTGCGGTTCATTTCCTCAAAGTCGAATGCGTAGTTCAAGGCTCTCCGCACCCGCTCATCTTTGAAAAGATCACGACGCATATTGGGCACGATAGCTTGCATAATGCCGACTGAGCGGAAACGGTTGGGTATTTCTTCCCGAATGATATCGCCGTTTCTCACGGCGGGAAAATCATATTGGGTTGCCCAGCGCGCCGCGATGTTTTCCTGCCAGAAGTCGATATTGCCTGCGCGGAAGGCCTGAAACTCAACATCCCGGTCGCCGAAATAGTCGTAGGTAACGGAGGCAAAATTGTTTCTGCCAACATTTACCGGCAGTTCGGCTCCCCAGTAGTCGTCGCGCAGCTCATAGCGAATGCTTCTGCCGGCATCAAACGAGGCGACCTTGTAGGGGCCTGATCCCATCACCGGCTCCAGTGTCGTCTTGCTGATGTCGCGTGGCTTGCCGTCCGGTCCGGTGCCTTCCCACCAATGTTTCGGCAGAACAATGAGCTGGCCAAGAATCTGGGGCAATTCGCGATTGTCTGTTTCGTCGAAATAGAAGGTCACTTCGCGCGGACCGGTCACTTCAGCGCGCTCTACATGCGCATAGTAGAACTGGTATTGTGGCGTCAGCTCTTTGAACGACTCAAATGAGAAGACAACGTCGTCAGGAGTAACGGGCTCTCCATCTGCCCACTTCGCCTCTTCTCTCAGTTTGAACTTCACGAAGGATATATCGTCGGGGTAGGCTACGCTTTCGGCAAGCAGTCCGTAACCCGTTGAGACCTCGTCTTCTGATTCCGCAAGCAACGTGTCGTAGACGAGCGTCAGGCCAATCGCTGCATCGCCTTTGGCGAGCGCTGCATTCAATGTGTTGAAAGTGCCGGTGGTAGAGAGCGTCAGGTTGCCCCCTTTGGGCGCATCTTTGTTGACGTATTCGAAATGCGAGAAGCCCTCTTCGTATTTTGGCTGGCCCATAAGTGTAACGCCATGACGCCAAGTCAGGTCTTGAGCCGAAGATGGCAAGGTGAGGAGGAAAATCATGCAGGCCGATACAAGCCCGGTCTTGATAAAGCGCATGAAAATCTCTGTCATCCAGCCATTCCCTTCGTTTTTGAATCGCCATTATTGTGTCCACCATAGACAAGAATTTGCCAAAAAACAGACACGTCAAACGTAAATACATTGTGAGCGTAAATTGGCGCCGAGCAGAACGCGGCGCTGAGGGATTCACTGCAGGCCTCTTTCAGGGTAGAATTGGCACAAATCACGGACGAGGATATTTGTGATGCGGGTTTCATCGAGAGCACTTTTGCAGACCGCGCGCGTGGGGCTTCTGGCCTTGCTCGGCTTTGCAACGGCACTTCCAGCATTTGGCGACGACCGTGAGGCCAAGCAGGTGTTCGGCCATATGAACGCCGGATCGGCGCAAAATCCTGAGCCGGTCGGGTTTTATTCCAAGGGCTGTCAGGCCGGTGCGGTCCAACTACCTGCCACCGGCGAGAGCTGGCAGGCAATGCGTCTGTCGCGCAATCGGCGCTGGGGCCAGCCAGAGCTTATCAGTACAATTGAAAAGCTGGCGCGCGATGCAGCACAAAAGGACGGCTGGCCGGGGCTTTTGGTTGGTGACATGTCCCAACCGCGTGGCGGCCCCATGCTCACCGGCCACGCTTCGCATCAGGTAGGTCTTGATGCCGACATCTGGCTCACTCCAATGCCCAGCCGCACATTGACTGCAAGCGAACGCGAAAATCTCTCTGCTGTCTCGGTGCTCAAGAAAAACGCCTTTCTGGAGCTCGATCGCAATATCTGGTCACCGGCCCATGGGCGAGTGATTATGCGCGCGGCCTCTTATCCGGAAGTGCAGCGCATCTTTGTCAATCCGGCGATCAAGAAAGAGCTTTGCCGAACATGGCAGGGTGACCGTAACATTCTCGGCAAGGTGCGCCCCTATTATGGTCACCATTATCACTTTCACGTTCGCCTTTTCTGCCCGCCAGGTTCAGCAAACTGTAAGCCGCAGGCCACCGTGCCCCGTGGAGATGGCTGCGGTAAACCGCTTGCCTGGTGGTATAGCGAGGAGCCTTGGCGCAAACCGCCGCCGCCCAAAAAAGGTGCGCCAAAGCCAAAGCCGCGCATTACAACAGTATCCGATCTGCCCAAAGCCTGCTCTGCGGTTCTAAGCGCATCCGCCGGTCGCAGTGATGATAACATGGGGGTGCAGGTCGCTGCCAAGGCCTCGCTGGCTGCGGAAAAAGGCAAACCGATAACCAGCCTTGCTTCCGCGCCGCAATTGCCAAAGGCGCAAGTACCTCTTGCAGCGTTCGTGGCCCCAATCCCCACACCTGCTCCAGCCCGGGGGTTTTCGTCGCTGCTGTCAGTACCTGCAACTGAGCCATCTCCGTCAAATGTGCCCACACCGCTCACGAGACCAGGCGGTTGACGGGTCTTTTCAAACCCTCCGCATGTCTGTAGAAATCAAATCGATTTAAAAACTGGGGAGGGGGCTTTGCCGGAAGTAAAATCTATCGCGCTCATTGCGCATGATATGAAAAAGGATGATTTGGCTGAATTCGCTGCCAAGCATCAGGCAAAACTCGCCGGGTTTACACTGGTAGCCACAGGTACCACGGGCGGGCGCATTCTGGATGTCTGTCCGGATTTGGATATCACCCCGCTCAAAAGCGGCCCCTTGGGTGGCGACCAGCAAATCGGCGCCATGATTGCCACCGGCGACGTGCAAATGCTGATCTTCTTCACTGATCCGCTCACCGCCATGCCCCATGACGTCGATGTAAAGGCATTGACTCGCCTTGCCACTGTCTATGACATCCCAATGGCGCTGAACCGAGCCACAGCTGAATATCTGATCAAGACCCTTTAATGCTGACAGCAGTGCGAATGACAAGACCATGAATAAGCCCGACATGCCCTTTCCAATCCTCATTGGCGACCTTGGTGGCACCAATGCTCGCTTTTCCATTTTAGAGAATGCGGATGATCCGCC
>JBNKQT010000156.1:0-10142 GCA_050297115.1 Ensifer sp.
AGCCTGAACCTGCCTGCATACGGCACAGAAAGCCAAGCTTTCCGAAGCGAGCAGGAAGCCATCATAGCGAAAAACACCAGCATATTGAACAATGCCAAGCCTTTTGAAGCGTTGGTTGCAGATTTCCAGTTCAATACTGACGGCACGGTGCCGGCAGGTGGCTATTTGAGCGATACCGACCTGACAGACATCACCGAGGCTTATGCCTATAAGCAGGATCGCCTGACCAGAACCGGCGCGATGCTTAATGCCGATTTCTTCAAGGAAACCGTCAACAATTACAGCACCGCCAGAGACATGCTCTATGGCGCCGATGGTGATCGCATTTTCGACTTCCTGAAAACTGCCTTTGGCCTTGATGGCGAAGTTGTTGTGAAATCGACCTTCCTCAATGCAATCACCAGCGACCCGGATGACGACACCAGCTATCTGAACACCGAGTACAAGGACCGTTCGAGCTATGCCGGTCTGGCAGCAATGTCGCGTGCCTTCAATTTCAACCATGACGCGGATGGTACCCTGAACAGCGGGGCCGTTGCCATGAGCGATGAAGAGATCACCATTACATCCAGCAAATACTTCTCGATCTACGATGACAAGTACGACGAGCAGGACAAGCTGGACATCAAGAAGTTCAATATCGCACTGAATGCCTTTAAGGGCGGGATGAACGAACTTCTCAATGGAGTGAGTTCAGAAGGCACATATATCTACGAGTTTGCACTGAAGGCGGTCGGCCTCGATGCAGACGAGGTTTCGCCTTACAAGATGAAGCAGGTTCTCACTAGCGACCTGACAGATCCCAGAAGCTTCGCAAACCAGCTGGGTGATGACCGCTATATTCAATTTGCGAAGTTCTTCAATATTGACGAAGAAGGCAATGTCGCACCGCCCATCCAGGCACAGTCGCAGTCTTCAATCCTGTCCTATTCGGCGAAATATATCATTTCGAAAACCGCGTTTGCGCCAGCAGAAGAGGCTGCAAGCATTCGTGAAAAAGCCGATGCTGAAGCTGCATATTACAAGGATGAAATCCTCAAGGTTGAGACGATGGACGACTTGCTGGGCAACCGTCGTCTTATTGATTTTGCATTGACTGCCAACGGCATTGATCCAGAAGGCGTCACCAACGACTTCATGCGAAATATCTTCGAGTCAGATCTGTCCGACCCCAGAAGTTTTGCCAATCAGCAGCCGGACTACCGCTTTTCAGAACTTGCCTCCACATTCAACTTTGACAAGGACGGCAATGTAACACGAAGCAATGACGTCGGTGGCCTCCAAAGCTCAGGCGATCTTTTGAAGACCGTCAATCTCTACTATCGCCAGTCTATTGAAGAAGAATCCGGGCTCGACAATCCGGGCGTTCGCCTTGCACTTTACTTCCAGCGCGAAGCCCCCTCAATCAGAAGCCCCTTTGATATTCTCGGCGACAACGCATTGCTTGAAGTTTTCAAGACCACGTTCAGCCTGCCCGATGAGTTCTCATCTCAGGATATCGACAGACAGGCAGAAGCAGTTGAACGTTATCTTGACCTGAAAGATCTGAGGGACGAAGACAAGCTGGCAAATTTGATTGAGCGCTTTACCGCCCTCTACGACCTGAGGAGTTCACCCGCAGCGTCCCCTGCTTCTTTGCTGTCGGGCGCCAGCAGCGGTTTGAGCGCCAACACGCTCTACACACTCAGCCAACTCAGGCTCGGCTAACACTTTCTCATTTGGAATTCCGTGACACCAATGCCTTGGCGAGCAGCCATGGCACATATTCATCTTTCCTAAACTCTGTCCGGTTGAGATTTGCTAACCATCAGGAAATGCAAACTTTTCTTAACCGCGATTCTTAAGCAGACCGGAACGGAACTGCCCTACCTTAAGCTCACGAAGAGGGCGAAAAGCCCCGAGCAATAACGAGAAGGCCAAAGGCCTCAAGGTAAAACAAGGGCATGTTTCAAATGCAAAACGCTAACTTCAAGCCCGCATGGGCAGATGGTGCGACCTTCCGGCTTGACCCGATGCGGTTTCCGCAGGAAGCCAGTTACTCCGTTGCGTCCGAGAACGGCACAATTCATTTCACACTGAATGAACGTGGCGCTGTCCTGAAACGGGTTCTGCCCTCCAGCGGCCTGCCTATTTCGATGGCCTTGCCGGCCCGCGTTTTCCAAGGTGTCGCAGCGCGAGCCATTGACCATGGCAATGGCGATGTAACAGTGACGCTGGAACTGCACCACGAAGATTCGGATTTGTGCATCCCGCTGCTCGTTGCCCACGATCTGTGCGACATTGCTGCCGACTGGCGCAACTTGGCCGAAGCCTATCAGGTCCCGATGATGATGGTTGAGGCCGATGGCGTTGCCCGCCCGCTGGAAGAGCACCTGACCAATGTCAGCCACAAACAGCCGAAGCAACGCCGCCGCCATTCACATTTTGCTGACCGCCGTCCGCGTTTCCTCGTACGCCGCACAACCGGCCAAATGGGTGTGAATATGAAAATTGAAGGCCGCGAAATTATCGCGCGCACTTGAATCCCAGCGTTTCCAACGCATTGATCTTGCCAATGCGCAACAACAAAAGAAGACACTCCAGTCAACTTTCCCGGCTGTCTCCCTGGCAGCCGGGCTCTTTATTGTTGCTGCGCCCAATCAGGCAAAGAGCAAAGCCCCCACAAGACCTGCAAAAATGATTGCACCGACGACACTGTTGAACTTGAACAGCCTCAGACATTGTGCTCCATCGTCAATATCAAGCGTTCTGATTTGATAGATGAAAGCCAGAGCAGCGATGAAAAGCCCCAGGTAAGCAACAAGGCCAACTCCGGCGAGCAGATAGGCGACCGTCAAGAGCGCAAGTGTGAGAGCAAAGAGCCCGGTCAACCATTTTGCGGTATTTTCTGCAAACAGCCGGGCTGTTGAGCGCACGCCCACCAGTGCATCATCTTCTTTGTCCTGATGTGCGTAGATCGTGTCATAGCCAATCGTCCAGGCGATTGCTCCAGCATAAAGAACAATCGGCACCCAGCCAAGTGACCCGAACACAGCTGCCCAGCCCATGAGCGCGCCCCAGGAAAATGCAAGACCAAGAAAGAATTGCGGCCAATCGGTAAAACGTTTGGCAAAAGGATAGATTGCCACCGTAGCCAAAGATGCAAATCCAAGGAAAACGGCAAACCAGTTAAACTGCAGCAGCACCAACAGGCCCAACAAGGCTTGAAGAACCAGAAACAGCTTTGCCTGTCTTGAGGTAACCCGGCCTGCGGGAAGCGGCCTTGAGCGGGTTCGAGCGACCTGCACGTCGATATCCTGATCAACAATATCATTATATGTGCAGCCAGCGCCCCGCATAGCAACCGCACCAACAAAGAACAGGAAGAGATGCCATATGGATTGCATAAGGCTGAAACTGCCTGTTCCAACTGCAACATTGGCTGCCAAGCCAACCGACCAGAAGCACGGCCACATCAAAAGCTGCCAGCCAATGGGGCGATCCCAGCGAGCAAGTTGCGCATAAGGCCAAAGCCCACGCGGTAGCATGGCATAGACCCAGTTGTTGGATGGCGCGTCAGAAACGCGGGCGGTATCTTCGGTCATGGCGCATGTCTTGCAGGACAAGGCGGCCAGCGGTCAAGCCTTTTCGCGTGGACGATGCCTGCTTGGCCTTGACCACGGCGGGTCTTCCCCCTACTCGAAGAGGCAAACAGTCCGGAGACAAATAGCATGAATGTCCTGTTGATCGGCTCTGGCGGGCGCGAACACGCGCTGGCCTGGAAAATCGCCCAGTCACCACTTCTCACCAAACTCTTCATCGCGCCCGGCAATGCGGGCATGGCCGAATGCGGAGAGATGGTGACACTTGACGTGGATGATCATGCTGCAGTGATCAACTTTTGCCGCCTGATGGATATCACGCTCGTGGTGGTTGGGCCGGAAGCACCGTTGGTGGCAGGCATTGCCGATGCATTGCGGGCAGCCGACATCAAGGTTTTTGGACCTTCAGCCGCTGCGGCCCAGCTTGAAGGTTCCAAGGGCTTCACCAAAGACCTTTGCGCCAAATACAATATCCCGACCGGTGCTTACGCTCGCTTTAACAACGCCCCCAAGGCCAAGGCCTATATCCGCCAGAAGGGCGCGCCGATTGTTATCAAGGCTGATGGCCTTGCCGCTGGCAAGGGCGTGACTGTGGCGATGGAACTCGGCGAAGCGCTGGAGGCGATTGACGATTGCTTCGAGGGTGCTTTCGGTGATGCCAATGCGGGTGTTGTGGTCGAAGAATTTCTGGAAGGGGAAGAAGCCTCCTTCTTCTGTATTTCTGATGGCAAGAACCTGCTGCCGCTTGGTTCGGCCCAAGACCACAAGCAGGTGGGTGATGGCGACACCGGGCCGAACACGGGTGGTATGGGTGCCTACTCCCCGGCTCCGGTCATGACGGATGAAATGGTTGAGCGCACGATGAAAGAAATCATCGAGCCGACCGTTGCGGGCATGGCAGCTGACGGTCATCCCTTTACCGGCATCTTCTTTGCCGGGCTGATGATCACCAAGAAAGGCCCGGAACTGATTGAGTATAATGTGCGCTTCGGCGACCCGGAATGCCAGGTGCTGATGATGCGCCTGAAAGCCGACCTTCTGGAGATTCTGCTGGCTGCCGCTGAAGGCCGCCTAGACGAGGTGAAGGCTGAATGGCGAGATGAAACAGCACTGACGGTGGTCATGGCGTCAAAGGGCTATCCCGGCTCTTATGAGAAGAACACGGTGATTGCCTCTTTGCCTGAAGCTGGCGACGACACAAAGATTTTCCACGCGGGCACGGCGATGAAAGACGGTCAGCTCGTGGCCACCGGCGGGCGGGTTCTCAACGTCACGGCAACGGGCAAGAGCGTGAGCGAGGCACAGGCGCTCGCCTATGCGCAGGTGGACGCCGTTGAATGGGACAACGGCTTTTGTCGCCGCGATATCGGCTGGCGTGCAGTGGCGCGGGAGCAGTAAAACCTGCGTCCCTTAACCGTCTCTTAACCACTTCTGCTGACGGGTTGGAAACAATAATGCGCTATTGTCCCGCTGATTGAATGCGGGAGAATTATCATGCGCGGTGTGTATCTTGGCTCGGTTTTGGCTCTGGCAGCTTTGCCAGCCATGGCGCAATCCTCTATTCAGGAGCTGGACGAGCCCGGTGATCTTTATGGCAGCATCGTTTCGATTGACTGCAAGACTTGCGTTGACCCCGAAGATACGGCCAAGCCGGACTACATTGTGCCTGAACTCAAACCCGGCACCCAAACGGTGGAAATCATTGACACTGAAGACGGCAAGGAGCTTGTGCGCACCGATGCTTGGGCTGGCGGCTCACCGGTACGCCGCATTTCCATGACCCAGGCCGTTCTTGTCGAACGCGCTCAACAGATAATGGCTGAGGCTGAGCAGCGCAAACGTGATGAGCTTGAAGCACAGAAGGCGGCTGAAATGGATGATCCGGGCATTGACCGCGACGCAACAACAGCGGCTGTGACACCAGAAAGCGAGGCAATTGCTGCGGGCATGGATGATGCACATGCTGAAGATGCCGTATTCGACCCAAGCAAGTTGGAAATGCGGCTGGACTGAGCCATCCTTCAAAACCTTTATTGACATTTCAAAGCCTTTTGAGCATTTAAAGGCAAGGTTATCTGCGCCTGCCGCCCGCGCGAATTCGTATGGTAAAGCAGATTCATTTTCTCAAGCTCAGCACACTCTGACTTGCGGCAATGCGGGCCCCCAGTTGAAATTCGAGTGTCTGGAGTTGAGCTATGAGCACGACTGAGGCCTCCCGGGCCAACCCTTATCTTGTGGGCTCCGTGCCCCTTGTTTTCTTTAAAACCGCCCTTCCCATCGCGCTGATCATGATTGTGAACGGGCTCTACACGGTTATCGATGCGCTCTATCTTGGCATTTATGCCGGGGCCGATGCGCTGACTGCGGTCACGCTCACCTTCCCGATCTTCATGCTGCTGGTGGCCATTTCCACCATGGTGAGTTCGGGCATGGCGAGCATTGTGGCGCGTGCTTTCGGCGCGGGTCGCATTGAGGATGCAAAGGCGGCCTTCCTGTCAGCGCATGTTCTGGCACTGGTAATTTGCGCCATTCTCGCCCTGCTCTTCACTATCTTTGGTGGGCTTGCCATTTCAGCTGCGGCGGGAAATGAAGCCTCACTCAGCGTGCAAGGCTGGCGCTATATCGCCATTCTCGTCTACGCCTCGCCGCTGATGCTGTTCATCTCCATTCACGGCGATGAGTTCAGAAGTGAGGGCCGCGCGGGCACCATGGCGCTAATCGGCGTTGTCTCCACGCTGCTGAATATGGGCTTCAACTACATATTCATCGCCATGCTGCAATGGGGTACGGTCGGTTCTGCTGTGGGCACGGTTCTGGCGCAACTTCTCGCACTCGGTGTGGTTATTGCGTTCCGCCTTTCCGGCAAGATGGTGATTGGGCTTTCCCTCCCGCAAAAGGGCATGGCGACAGAGCAATGGCGCAACATCATCACGCTCGGACTGCCCCCTTCGCTTGGCTTTGCAGGCATGGCGCTCGTCTCCTCGGTGGTGATTGCCATGGTCCGGGTTTGGGGCGGTGCCAATTATGCCGACACGATTGCGGCTTACGGCGTGATCACACGCATCATGACATTCGGCTTCATGCCGCTGTTGGCACTCAATCTCGCCTCTCAAAGCATGGCGGGTAACAATTACGGTGCACAGAACTTTGAACGCTCCAACCGCACACTGGTGACGGCCTTTGTAACTACAGTGGTCTATGCTGGCATTTTCGAGTTATGCATGCTCATCTTCGTCGAGCCCATAGGCTGGATGTTTGTGACCAATGCCGCCGTGGTGGGTGAAATCACCCGGATCATGCCGTTGGCGGTGATGTTTTATGTGGTTGGAGCGCCCATGTTTGTACTCGCCGGTTACTTCCAGGCGTTAGGCATTGCCTGGGCGGCAGGAGCGCTCAGCCTCATTCGCCCCTATCTCATCACCGTGCCACTAACGATCATCCTGCCATTTATCTTCGGTGAAACAGGCATCTGGTATGCCATCCCGAGCGCTGATATTTTAGTGCTGGTCGTTTGCGCTGTGGTGCTGAACAAGGTGCGTACTTCAAGAAAAGCGCGTTTTGGTTTGCTGTTTTAAAATAGGCCGGAAACGATATGCGGGCGAGATCCCGCATATTATCTACGCCTTTAACAAATAAAGCATATTTGGCATTTTACAACTTTAGAACACATTAATTCAAATTTAAACTTCTCAAGTAAAATTGCCCCGCAACTAGTCATTTTAACTGGCTAACATTAGTTATTTCCCGGGGCGCCCACCATGCAAAACATGAAAATCTCGACGCGGCTTATCGCGCTGATCGTTGGTCTGATCGCCGTCTTTGCGGCTTCAACCTACCTGCTGATCCAGTCTGCTACGCAAAACGTCTACAACGAACGCTACGACGCAATGCGCACGCAAGTGGACATGGCAGTTTCCGTGATGAAGGACTACTACGCTCAGGAAACCTCTGGAACCCTGACACACGAAGAAGCCTTTTCCCGCGCCGCAGAGGTCATTTCCAACATGACCTATGAGCCGAACGGCTACATCTTCGGCTACGACTACGAAGGCACTCGCCGCATCATGCCGGGCGGCGCTGGTGTCGGCAAAAACTATATCGACTTCAAGGACAAGCATGGCAACAACCTGATTGCCAATCTCATTGCGGCTGGCCGCGCCGGTGGTGGCACGGTTGACTATTACTGGCCGAAGCCAGGCGGAGATGAAGACGTTGCTTTTCTCAAAACGTCTTATGCGCAGGTCTTTGAACCCTGGCAGATGATGCTTGGCACCGGCACTTATATGGATGACATTCAGACGAAAGTTCAGTCCATCGTCATCAGCGCCATCATTCAGGGTGCAATCGCAATGCTGCTGGCCATCGGCGCAGCGCTTGTCATCGTTCGCAGCATCACCAAGCCGCTTTCCGACATTCACCAAAGCCTTGGCGCCGTGGCGAATGAGGATACGGAATTGAAGATTCCGCATACGGGTCTCACCAATGAAATTGGCCTCATGGCAAAAGCGACAGAAGCGCTTCAGGAAAAGGTGCGTGAGCGCCATGCGATGGAAGAGCGCGATGCCGAAAACCGCCGCATGCTGGACAGTGAGCGTGATAATACGCAGCGTATGCAGGAAGAGGAAGCCTCTGTTCAAAGCCATGTTGTGGCCACACTGAACGATGCGCTGAAGGCTCTTTCCGATGGTGATCTGACAGTGCGGTGTGAGGATCTTGGCCCTCGTTACGCGGAACTGCGTCAGAGCTTCAACACCTCGCTTGAAAAACTTGAAGCAGCCATGAAGACCGTCACCTCGAAGGGCACAGAGATCAATGCCAGCAAGGATGAAATCACCCGTGCTTCAGGTCAGCTTGCCACTCGCACCGAGCAACAAGCTGCCAGCCTGGAGGCGGTTTCCGCTGCCCTTGACGAGTTGACCGTCACCGTTCGCCAGACTTCAGAAGGCGCCAATGAAGCAGCAACACGCGTTGCCAATGTCAACACCGAGGCCAACCGCAGCGACGAGATCGTGGGCAAGGCGATCAACGCGATGAGCAGCATCGAAACCTCCTCCAACGAGATTTCGCAGATTATCGGCGTTATTGACGAGATTGCTTTCCAAACCAACCTTCTGGCACTGAATGCTGGCGTGGAAGCCGCGCGTGCTGGCGAAAGCGGCAAGGGCTTTGCCGTTGTGGCGCAGGAAGTGCGTGAGCTTGCTCAGCGCTCAGCCAACGCTGCCAAGGAGATCAAGGAGAAGATTTCGCAGTCTTCCGAACAGGTGACGCAGGGCGTAAACCTTGTTGGTAGTGCTGGCGAAGCGCTTCGCCATATCTCCGCACAGATCCAGGAAGCCAATGCGATCGTTGCAAACATCGCCCAGAGCGCACGCGAGCAGGACACAACGCTCAGCTCTATCTCCGGCTCGGTCAACCAGCTGGATTCGGCCACACAGCAGAATGCGGCCATGGCTGAAGAGACGACAGCCGCCGCCGCCATGCTGGCGACTGAAACCGAAGAATTGCTACGCCTGATTGGCAATTTCAGGGTTGAAGGCACTGCGACTGGATATACGCAAAGCCAGCGCGCCGCCTGATACGCTAGAATATCAAAACTAAAGACGCCGGTCGAAAGATCGGCGTCTTTAGTTTGCGGAGGTGAGACTGTCTTGATGTGGGCAATGCAAACAATATTTCCGTCATGCCGGACTTGATCCGGGATCCAACCGGCATGCATCCGCATGCTGAAAGGACTACTTTCGACCGCGTCTCTCGCGCCGTAGACACGGCGCTGCTGGATGCCGGATCAAGTCCGGCATGACGGAGAGTGTTGCGCAGTCCAGAAACACGGAAACATTAGGAAGAGACGAAGGCTACGAAGACAAAGCCGTCAAATCTTCATGCACCAACCTCGTCAACAGCCCTCTCAAGCGCATCCAGTTCGCTATCGGAAAACACGGCAATCCCATTCGCCCGCAGCAAAGCCGCCATCACGCCAAGGCCGGAATGTTTACGCCCCGAAAAACTGCCATCATATATATTCGCAGAACCACAAGACGGGCTGCCATCAATCAGAAGCGCAAAGTCACATCCCGTTTCGCGTGCCAGCGCCAAGGCCGCCTCGGCACCTTTGATATAGCCGTCCGTAACATCCGCCCCGGCACTTTCAACAACCCTCGCCCGGCCCGCCAGCACATCCTCACCACTCATGCCGTTTTCGATTTCAGCAGGCAGGCGCGGCGTGGAAAAGCCGCCTGAAAGTTCAGGGCAAATCGAAACAAGCCGCCCTTCCCCGCGCCATTTTTCAACGCGCGGGTCAACCAGTGTTTTCGCTTGGCCGTCATAGCGCACGGGTTTGCCATAGAGGCAGGCGCTTATGAGGATTTTGGATTTCATGCCGGGCCTCCAAGATACTCGGAAACATTCAGGCGGCTATGCAGAATGCGCACGACCTCCAATGCGTCATCCTGCGCAATCACGTAAAACAGAAGATGCGAGCCGACAACCTTGCGGCGATAGCCTGAGCGAATCCAGTCCACCATCTGGCCGGATTGCGGGTTTTCAGCCAGCAATTCCAGACTG
>JBNKQT010000157.1:0-3755 GCA_050297115.1 Ensifer sp.
GTCAACGCAACCAGCAACGCGTTGTTATTGCGAATCGACGACTGCAATGCGGCAACCCTTTGCGGCTCATCAGCCCTCATTTCCTTCAGTTTGGCACGTTCAGACTCCGGCATTTCCAGGGGCCTGCGAACCGAAATATCAACGCCGCTGGATTGCTGAACCGCCGAATTGATGCCTTGTTCCAAATAACCTGCCGACGTTTTCACCAGATTCACCGAGTGCGCCCCTGTGAAATTCGACGCATCGAATGCAGCGGCATTGGCCTGTGCTGTCGTTGCAAGGATACCACCAGCGGCAACTGCAGTTGCTACCGAGGCTGCGAGGATGCTGTTCAATTTGCTGTTCATCGGATTTCTCCTTCAATATGGGAAGGCGGAACACCGCCTTCAGAAAAGTTCAGCGCTACGGCCCACAATGGTCCGCATGGAAGACGTTGACTTTCCCGGACCATGAGCTTTCGAGCAATCTGCACGGCCCGCACTATAGGAGTTAAGAACGAATACGGGCTTTTCAATCAAGTTAAGCTATTTATTTTGTTAATTATTTTTCATTTTTAATGCCATTCTAAAATCACAATTGCCCCGTTTCCGCCACCGTTTTCGAGCAAACGGCAAACATCGTGCTGCGGCGCTACAAGCGAAAAGACTTGCCAATCTGCCGCGTCCGTGATTTTACCGGCGCTCACGCAAGCATAGAATTCGAGGACCCCATGTCGAACAGCGACGACAAGCCACATATTCTGATTATTGAAGCGCGTTTTTACGACGATCTGGCAGATGCATTGCTGGATGGCGCGAAGTCGGCGCTGGAAGAGGCCGGAGCAACCTACGACGTGGTCACGGTGCCAGGCGCACTCGAAATCCCGGCAACCATAGCCATGGCGATGGATGGCATGGATGCTGACGGCACGCACTATGATGGCTTTGTGGCACTTGGCATGATCATCCGTGGCGAAACATATCACTTTGATATCGTGTCCAACGAATCCGCCCGCGCCCTGATGGACCTTTCGATCAGCGAGTCCCTTGCCATCGGCAACGGCATCATGACCGTTGAGAACGAGCAGCAAGCTTGGGCGCGCGCCAGCAGGGATGACAAGGACAAGGGTGGCTTTGCTGCCCGTGCCGCTCTGACGATGATAGAGCTTAAAAAGAAATTCAGCGGTTGAAGACGCAATGACAACTGAGAAGAAAAATGAAACGCCGGTAAAAGCGGCAAACCAGCGTGGCGCTGCCCGCCTTGCAGCTGTACAGGCGCTATATCAGATGGATATAGGTGGAGCTGGCGTGCTCGATATCGTCGCCGAATATGAAAATCACCGTCTGGGCCAGGAAATGGACGGCGAGCAGTATTTGAAGGCCGATGCTTCGTGGTTCCGTTCCATCGTTTCCGGCGTTGTTCGCGACCAGACGAAACTGGACCCCCTTATCCGCACTGCCCTGCAAGACGAATGGCCGCTGTCCCGCCTTGACAGCACAGTTCGAGCTATACTCCGCTCCGGCACTTTTGAGCTTCTCGAGCGCAAGGACGTTCCCATCGCCGTGATCGTCAATGAATATGTTGAAATTGCACAAGCCTTCTTCGACGATGAAGAGCCGAAGCTCGTCAACGCCGTTCTCGACCGAATTGCAAAACAGCTCCGTTCTGATAAAAGCGCCAAATAGTGATTTTGATATAAAAGGGTAGTCCATGGCCGCCGTTGAAACCGATGCTATGGCAACAGCGCTGGCCGGAGCCAAGCGCGATGTTCGCCAACTGACCATCGTACAAGCCTTCCTCGGCTCCATTGCCCCCATTGCAATTTCCACTGGCGCGCTAATCGGTTACCAGCTTCTGGCAACAGACAAATCACTGGCGACAGCACCTGTAACAGGTTTCAACATCGGAACCGCACTGGGCGCTGTGCTGGTTGCTATTATTTCGCGTTTTTTGAACCTGCGCGCCCGCTTTATCTTTGGAGCATGTCTTGCAATCGCAGGCAGCCTTCTTGCTGCAACAGCCCTGTTTCGGGCCGAGTTCTGGCTTTTTGCCATAAGCCTCTTGCTCATGGGCCTTTCTGCCGGCTTCACACAAAAAATCCGCTTTGCCGCTGCTGACCTATCGCCATCATTTTACAAGCCCAAAGCGATTTCCTGGATTCTTGGCGGGGGAATTGTGTCCGCAGTGTTAGGCCCTCAGGTTGTCATATGGACAAAAGACATGCTTGCGCCCATCACTTTTGCCGGTTCATATTTGGCTGCAATACCAATTGCGCTGATTGGAATCGCGGTTTTGATGACTGTACACTTCAAACCTGCGCAGGAGCACGGTTCAGAAACTGCCGTTGAACCGCCGCGACCTTTAAGTGAAATTGTCACTACGCAGCGTTTCATCACCGGGATGGTCTGCGGCATCTCATCCTACGCCCTGATGTCCTTCCTAATGACCGGCGCACCGCTGGCGATGGTAGTTGGCTGCGGCTATTCCACAGATATCGCAACACTCGGCATCCAATGGCACGTGATGGCGATGTTTGCACCAAGCTTTGTGACAGGGCAGCTGATTTCCCGCTTCGGTGTCGAAAAAATCGTTGCAGCAGGTATCGTTATTCTGATGGCTTGTGCCGCTATGGCGTCGGCAGGTATCGAAGTCTGGAACTTTTGGGGCGCACTTGTATTGCTGGGCGTGGGCTGGAACTTCGGCTTTATCGGCTCAACCGCCATCGTAAGTGCCAGTTATCGCGCCAACGAGTCCGACAAGGTGCAGGGCTTTCACGACATCATTCTCTTCACCACCGTCGCACTTTCCTCTTTCGCGGCAGGCAAGGTGTTCAATGCCTATGGCTGGCTTGCCATGAACCTGGTCGTCTGGCCAGTTGCTTTTGTCTGCTTGGTGCTTCTGTTCGCTCTTGTGAAAAGAAAAGCCTGAAAACAGGCGAAAGCAGGGTGAAACCGCCGTTCACTTGATCTGGCGCAACTCGTTATACAATAGAAGTTTCTAATTTCCTCGGCATGCAGCTTTGGTGGGGCTTGACGAACCGGGTTCTGCCACGCACTCTCTGCGCGATCTTGCGCCGCAAACGAATTTGTTTGTGTCGCAATTGTCTTATGGGGACACGCGCGGTTGGGAGGCTGCGCGGTTTATGGAGGAAAAGTGAATATGATTATGTTTGGCGTAATCGTATGCGGATTGCTCTCGGTGGTTTATGCCATCTGGGCAACCCAGTCGGTGCTGGCCGCCGACCAGGGCACAGAACGCATGCGGGAAATTGCAGGCTATATTCGGGAGGGCGCGCAAGCCTATCTCTCCCGTCAGTATATGACGATTGCCATTGTGGGCGTCGTCGTTTTCATTCTCGCATGGATACTGCTTTCGGGTGCGGCGGCCTTTGGCTTCCTCATTGGCGCAGTGCTTTCCGGTGCAGCCGGTTTCATCGGCATGCATGTGTCCGTCCGCGCCAATGTGCGCACCGCACAGGCCTCTTCCAAAAGCCTTGCCGGTGGCCTCGACATCGCTTTCAAATCCGGAGCCATCACCGGCATGCTGGTGGCTGGCCTCGCCCTCTTGGGTGTATCGGTCTACTACTGGATCCTCACTGGCGCCATGGGGCTGGAAACCGGCTCTCGTGAAGTTATCGATGCGCTCGTCGCACTTGGCTTCGGTGCATCGCTGATCTCCATCTTCGCACGTCTGGGCGGTGGCATCTTCACCAAGGGTGCTGACGTTGGCGGCGACCTTGTGGGCAAGGTGGAAGCCGGTATTCAGGAAGCCGATCC
>JBNKQT010000158.1:0-6568 GCA_050297115.1 Ensifer sp.
AATAGGGTCAATAACTCGTGCCTTTGCCTCCTGCGCAGAGGCTTGGTACGCGGAACTATCATATTCCGCTCTACGAAGAGGATCGTTCAGAACTTCGTATGCGGCGGAAATTCTGTGAAATTGTTCACTGGATGCGTTTTGTGAAGTATCTGGATGGGTTTCCTTGGCGAGTTTCCTGTAGGCGCTCTTGATTTCTTCAGAAGTAGCAGACGATTGCACTCCCAAAGCTCTGTACAAGCCTCGTGGATCGGTATTCGTCATGTTCCCTCGATTGCATTTCACATTGCCCCACGCCCATAAGACGAAAAGCCAATTAAGAAAGCAACAAGCTTCCGTATACTAAGCCGGTTTTTCACAGCTTGTAGCAAGACGACACACCGTTGCCGACTATTGAATGCTCGTGTACGAGGGTAGACACAAAAGGGGGCATCGTGTCCCTCTAGCTATCCTAGAAAGCCCGGTTTCTAAGGCTTTTGAGCGATGGTGGGCGCTCCCTCCTACCCCACCCTTACGTACATTCGATAGTTAATACCTCGCAGCAAGTCGGGAACACTTCCGTATTGCCATGCACTCACTGCTCGTATAGACAACTGGTACATAAAAGTGAGACATCGTGTCTCACTACCCACCTGTAAAAGACGTTTGTATTCAACGCCTTAGATATTAGGAAATGCCTCACGTAAGCGGCACCATTTCATTTATCTCACGCAGGCTCGCTTCGCTCACTGCTCCGATGGGGCGGGTAACGATACCCGGACTGCGGTTGCGGTTTTGATGTCGTGCGCTCATGCTTTTTCTTACAAGCTACGCAAGACCTTCCCAAACGCCTGATTTTGCAGTGACGTTGAAGACTTCAACTGGCAACCACGCGCACCGTTGCGGCGCGGGTTCGGGTTGAGATCATGGAGCCGAGATAACTGCTGGAGGAATATTTTACGCGGTAGGCGTCGTCGATCTGGTCGTTAATTGCGCCTTCGACTGGCTCAAAGGTCACTTGCTTGTTCATACCGGCTGCGGAGATGCGACCGGCCTTTTGCTTCATTGCAGACTTGTACCAGCGGGAATTCTGGCCGTTATAGGCGCGCACATAAAGGGCTCCATCCATAACCACTGACCAAATCCAGGTTGGGGTTCCGGTGGTGACGCCGTCTTCGTGGAAAGGGGCAATGCGCAGGTCATCTGTTGCGGCGATTTTTGTGAGCTCTTCTTCAGTCCATGCCATGGGTTCTTTCCTTTCCGGTGATGTGAAGGCCCGGTCATTTTGCCGGGCCTTGCTTTTCTTGTTCTTACTGGCAGGTGTAGCTGTCAGCAGAATTCGGGTCTTCGCCGGTGTAGTGCGCTTCCTGAGGGTAGGCACAAATCGGCATTGAACGATCTGGGAAAGACTGGCCTGTTGCGACAAGTGATGCAGGCGCTTCGTCTTTTTCAACCCAGCCTTCAAGAGCTGTTAGAGGGTCGAAATTGTCGAAAGCCGGACCGCCACCGCAATGGTTCATGCCAGGCACCATAAAGAGGCGGGCAAAATCGCCTTCAGTCTGGGAAGTTGCTTCCTTGTACCAGCGCTCGATGTCGTTGGCGGAGAAGACCGGGTCTGCCATGCCCTGGAAGATGATCATCTTGCCACCATTATGAGCAAAGGTGGACATAGGTGTCATCGTGGCATCGAAATAGCCACCGACGTGGGATACATTTTCCGCCAGCGCATCATAATCAATGCCATTTGGCATGTCGGGTTGCGGCGGTGTCATGAACAGTTTCGGCAGCGATTGCGGGCCGATGATCATGTTAAGTGCATCCGACTGTTGGGTTGGCGAGAAACCGAGCTTCCACACACGCCAGCCGGGGCTGGCCATGCCAGGGTCGTAGGGCCAATCGCTATAGAGCATTTCGCCATTCGCACCGATAGGTCCCTGCATGACGGCAGCAAGCGCATCGATCTTTTCATCAGAAAGCTGACCACGCATGGATTCCAAATCGAAATCGCACTTGGAAGGTGCGGCAACGATGCCGTCTTCGATACCATCGGCGGCATCGCACTTGGCAACAATTGCACCAGCAACTGCGCCCATGTCTTCCATGGTAAGAGCCTGCGAGAGAATGCCCTCTGGCGCAATCGCCATCAGTTTTTCAACATCCCAAGCCTGTGTCATGGCGGCGGCAGAGAGATGGAAACCGGGATTGCCAACAACAACGCCGTCAAACTCTTCCGGGTAACGCTGTGCAGCGATCATCGCTTCACGGCCACCGTTGGAGCAGCCCATGAAGAAGGATTTGTCAGCGGCCTTTTCATAGAAGCCGGAAATCAGAACTTTTGCGACATTGGTGACCTTGCCGATAGAGGCATAGGCAAAATCAACGCGGGCTTGCTGATCAAAACCGAAATCGCCAGTTGGGCCATCGTGACCGCCATTCATGCTGACGACGGCATAACCGCGCACGATGGCTGGGGTGGCGGTGGAACCGACGCTCGGCACCATGCCAACAGCAGGGGCAATGAAGCCATCCATGCCGCCGCCGCCCTGAAACAGGAAGCGGCCATTCCAATCGTCGGGCATGCGCATCTGGAAGCGGGTTGCATAGGGACCGTTGACGCCTTCGCGTGCACCAATCGTGCCTTCAACAAGGCAATGTGCACCGACCTCAATTTCGCGCGGAGAAGCGCCTGTCATCGCGCTGTTGGTATCTGGCGGCAGAACCTGGCTTTCCTGTGCTGTTGCGGAATTGATTTCGACGCCCGGCAGGTTGAGCGTCAACAGCGAAGCGCAATCTGCTGCTTCGGCAGATGTTACAGCACCGAAGCAGCCAAGAAGCAGACTTGCGCCGCATAGAAGTTGTTTTTTCATGATGTCCTCCTGAGTGTTGTCCCCAATCTCATCGCCAGACCGGAAAACCGCGGCAACGAGTGATATGTACCAGCCCCTATTGAAGGTGATAATACGGGATAATTCGAACGAACTAATCGACCTGCACCATAAATCAGCGATCATCCGGCGCTGGCTTGACGCTGTTTCATTTATGTTGGAGAAGCCTCAGACGTGATTTTACATGCTGAAAGACCCAACAATGGCTGGCTTGATTTACATCCTGAATGGACCAAACCTGAACCTGCTGGGCAAGCGCCAGCCCGAGATTTACGGTCGCGAGACCTTGGCGGATGTTGAAGACAAATGCCGTGAAAAGGCTGAGGAACTGGGCTATTCCATCCGGTTTTTGCAATCCAACGCCGAGCACCAGATTATCGACTGGATTCATGAAGCGCGTGAGGACGGTGTGGGGATTGTGATCAATCCGGCAGCTTACACGCACACATCGGTAGCCATTCTGGATGCACTGAACACGTTTGAGGGGCCGGTGATTGAGGTGCATATTTCCGATATTCACGCACGCGAGGAATTCCGCCATCACTCTTATGTAGCGTTGCGCGCAGATGAGCAGATCGCCGGCAAGGGCACACCGGGCTATGTGATGGGTGTGGAGCGTGTAGCGGCGCTGCTTTCGAAATAGCTACTCGGGCAGGAATGCCACAACACGAGCAGGCGCGGCAGACGCCCCTTTGAGCTTGAGCGGGAAAACACCGACCTCGAAGCCGTGGCTTGGAAGCTGGTCGAGTCCACAAAGCTGTTTCATATGCCAATAGGGGCGACGGCGACCAACGAGGTGCCCTTCCCAGAAACGGGTTTTGCCACCGTCTTTTTTGGCTTGGGCAATTTGGACCTTGAAGGGCAGGTCCCATCCCCATTGGTCAATGCCGCAGACTTTCACACCCCGGTCGAGCAGCCAGTCGGTCGCCTCCTCGCTCATTCCTGTGCCACGCTGCCAATAGTCTTTCCGACCGAGATATTTGTCGCGACCTGTGCGAATGAGGGCAATGGCGCCTTCGGTGATTTGAGCCCCACTTTCCGCAAGTGATCTTTCCATATCAGCAACGGTGATTGGCTCACCATCGGCCTTGTGGGTCATGTCAAAAACCACGCCAGGGCCGTGGCACAGATCAAGCGGAATCTGCTCGATTGTGGGTAGCGGGTTTCCATCGGGATCAGTGGAACCATAGTGCCAGGGGGCGTCAATATGCGTGGTGGCGTGGACGCCCATTTTGGTGATTGTGTCATCGGCCCAACCTTCAAAATCCCTGGGCATGAGGCCGAAGGGCAAGCCGAGGAGGCGGACAAGAAAGCGACCCTTCTTGTGGGGTTTGTGCTTGATTTTGACTTGCATGAAACCCGGATCATCCGGGTTGAAACGGACTTCCCTGGTGAGATCCACGACGCGGCGTTTCGGCATGAGTGTGGTCATGGTTTGGCTCCTCCCCTTCAAATCCCGGGCCATTTTTCTCACGGTCAGCACGATTTGGGAAGGTGCGACGCGCCTCCATGTCGCAGAGATAGTTATTGACCATAACTATTTCCACCACTAGAAAAAGTGCTAGAGTTTTTGCGGCTGAAAGGCGGCCGGGAGGAGGAACCCATGATCGATCTGTCGAAAATTCGCGCGATTGACTTCCACACACATGCGGAAGAAGGCTGCGGCTGTCACCCCGATGATGGCTATGACGATTTGCAGCGGACGATGGCAACCTATTTCCGCGCGGCATGGGAACATCCGCCGACAGTGCCGGAAACGGCGGCACATTATCGCGAGCAGAATGTAGCCGCGGTGATCTTCCCCGTGGACGCCGAAAGCTACACTGGTTATCGCCGTTACAAGAATGAGGAAGTGGCAGAAATTGCCGCTGAAAATGATGATATTCTCATCCCGTTTGCCTCTATTGATCCGCATAAGGGCAAGATGGGCGTGCGCGAGGCACGTCGGCTGATTGAAGACTTTGGCATTAAGGGCTTCAAGTTTCACCCGACTTTTCAGGGCTTTTATCCGAACGACCCGATTGCCTATCCGATGTATGAGGTGTTGCAGGAATATGGGGCGATTGCGCTATTCCACACAGGACAAACCGGAGTTGGCTCCGGCATGCGCGGTGGCAATGCGATGCGGTTGAAATATTCCAATCCGATGTATCTGGATGATGTGGCGGTGGACTTCCCGGATATGCCAATTGTGATGGCGCACCCTTCATTCCCATGGCAGGAAGAGGCTCTTTCCGTGGCAACCCACAAGCCGAATGTCTATATCGATATGTCCGGTTGGTCGCCGAAATATTTCCCGGAAATTCTGGTTCGCTACGCCAATACGATGCTCAAGCACAAGATGCTGTTTGGCTCCGACTGGCCGATGATTTCGCCGGAGCGCTGGCTGAGTGATTTTGAGAAGATCAACATCAAGGACGAGGTGCGTCCTCTGATCCTCAAAGAAAATGCGGCCAAACTCTTGAAGCTCAGTTGACGGCGTAGCCCTCGAAATCCTTCAGGGCATTCAGCACGATCGATGTTTTGACATGCTGCACGGATTCGTGCGGCAAAAGGACATCGTTGACGAAACGCGAGAGGTCAGCAAGCCCGCGCGTGGCTACCTTCAGGTGGTAGTCCATTTCACCGGTCAGCGCATAGGCTTCGAGGACTTCGGGAAGGCTTTTGACGAGATGGCCGAAGCGTTGTGCATTGTCACGGTTGTGGGTGGCAAGCGTGACTGAAATGATGACGAGAAGCTCGAGCCCGAGTTTTTCCCGGTCCAGGCGAGCCTGATAACCGCGAATATAGCCCTCCCCTTCGAGCCGCGTACGACGGCGGGAGCACTGTGATGGTGAGAGCGCAATACGCTCGCTGAGCTCGTTATTGGTAAGGCGGGCATCCTTCTGCAGTTCAACAAGGATGCGCAGGTCATAGTGATCAAGATGCTCATTCATTGCTAAGACCCATCACATTTCTCACAGATCATGCATATTTTTAGCTTTTGGCCTCGTCTTTGCAAGAACATTTCCTTCAAACCGGCTCATACTGTGCACAATGAGACCGATAAGGAGGAGAGATCATGGGACCCTTTCCACATGATGCACCACCGGCTGAAATTTCTGATGCAAACCCGGCCGGGACCGATGGATTTGAATTTGTGGAATTTGCGCACCCTGAACCGGCAAAGCTGGAAATGCTGTTTGCCCAGATGGGTTACAAGCCAGTGGCGCGTCACAAGACCAAGGCGATCACAGTCTGGCGGCAGGGTGATGTGAATTACATCGTGAACGGCGAACCCGACACGCATGGCATGCGCTTTGTTGAGGACCATGGACCATGCGCACCCTCCATGGCGTGGCGCGTGGTGGACGCCCAACATGCTTTTGACCATGCCGTTTCGAAAGGTGCAACACCCTATGACGGTGACGGCAAGGTGCTAGATGTGCCAGCCATCGTCGGCATTGGCGGCTCACTGATCTACTTTATTGAAGCCTATGGCGATAACGGGTCTGCCTATGATGTGGAATTTGCCTGGTTGGGTGAGAACGATCCGAAGCCGGAGGGTTTTGGCTTTTATTATCTCGATCACCTGACCCACAATGTCTATCGCGGTAATATGGACACGTGGTGGGATTTCTACCGTGATATTTTCGGTTTCAAGCAGATCCACTTCTTTGACATTGACGGGCGTATCACCGGCCTGATGAGCCGGGCGATCACCTCGC
>JBNKQT010000159.1:0-7991 GCA_050297115.1 Ensifer sp.
GGCGGGCCATGGCGTCGACCAGATCTGTGGGCGGTTGGATATCCTTGATTTCAACGCGGGTAATCTTGATGCCCCAGGGCTGGGCGGCCTCATCGATGACACGCAACAGGCGTTCGTTGATGGCGTCACGGTTTGAGAGGAGTTCATCAAGGTCCATGGAGCCCATGACAGAACGAATATTGGTCATGGTGAGATTGAGAAGCGCAAGCTCAAGGTTCTGGACTTCGTAGGCTGCTTGCGCGGCATTCAACACTTGAAAGAAGGACACGGCGTCAGCGGCGACGGAGGCATTGTCGCGAGTGATGACCTCCTGGGTTGGAACATCCAATACCCGTTCCATGACATTCATTTTTGCGCCGATGCGGTCAATGAAGGGGACTATGAGATTGAGGCCGGGTTCAAGCGTACGCGTGTAGCGCCCGAAACGTTCGACAGTGTAGCGATGCCCCTGTGGCACGGTTTTGATACTGGCGATAAGAATGAGAATTGCCAGTACCACAAGGACGAGTACTGTAATGTCAAAACCGGTAACGGGCATGGTAGCCTCCCTCTTGAAAACCGAACTCAGAATTCAGTCTTGTTATATTTGGGGTGTGTTGGTCGGCGTTGCAATTCCTTTTAGCAATATATCGTCCAATTAAACCCAGCCTTGCAGCTCGCGGCGAACAACGGTTTCCAGAACGTCCATACCCGAGGGGGTGTCGTTGAGGCAGGGGATATGCACGAATTTCTCACCGCCATTGTGGTGGAATATTTCGCCAGCTTCTCCGGCAATTTCTTCCAGCGTTTCAAGACAGTCCGAAACGAAACCGGGATTGATGACCGCCAGCTTTTTGACGCCTTCTTTTGCCAGCTTTTCGACGGTTTTGTCTGTATACGGCTGAAGCCATTCTTCCGGACCAAAGCGCGATTGGAAAGTGATTTGCAGTTTCTTGTCGTCCCAGCCGAGTTTTTCACGCAGCAGGCGCGCGGTCTTCTGGCAATGGCAATAGTAGGGGTCGCCCTTGTCGAAATAGGATTGAGGAATGCCGTGGAAGGAGGTGATGAGAACCTCCGGTTCCCAGTCCAGCGTTGCAAGCTTTTCCTGAATTGAGGTGGCCAGCGCGTCAATATAGGCGGGCTCGTCGTGATAGGGCGGTACTGTGCGAATGGCAGGTTGCCAGCGCATCTTTTTCAATGCGTCGAATACCTTGTCGTTCACCGTTGCGGTGGTGGACGCGGCATATTGCGGGTAGAGCGGGAAGAGGACGATCCGCTCGCAGCCTTGGTGGGTAAGCGCGTCCAGCTTGGAGGTTATTGAGGGATTGCCATAGCGCATGGCCCAGTCGACGATGACGTTTTCATATTGCGACAGGCGTTCAGTCAGGATTTCGGCTTGAGAGCGCGTGTAGGTGCGCAAGTAGCTTTCATCCTTTTCCTTGTTCCAGATCGTTTCGTAGGCTTTGCCAACGCGCTTGGGGCGGGTGTTCAGGACAATGCCGAAAAGGATGGGATACCAGAGAAAACGCGACCACTCGATCACCCGTGGATCCATGAGGAATTCGCGCAGGTAGCGGCGCATGGAAGTGGGGTCTGTGCCATCGGGGGTCCCCAGATTGATAAGAAGCACACCAACCTTGCCATGTTTGACGGGCGGATGGTTGGAGGGGAGCGAGGCATTTTCCATTCTGCATTCCTGACGTTGAGGGCTACCCAAGTGCATATAGGCGATAGGGCTTTGTATTCCAGTCGTGCTTTGATGGAATCCGCAAATTTTTCATTGCTGGAGTTCGCTGCAGTGCTCGAAACAGTTGGAGCACCAATCGGCCCAGAGCCAAGACCCTAGAACTTGCGGACTTTCATGAAGTTGACCGCGCTGCCGGCAAAACGGTTGGGGTCCACGTTTTGTCCCGCTGCAAAGCCTGCGGCATAGACGACTTTCGGCTGCGCCCGCATTAATCGGCTGACATAGCGTGGGGCTTTGACGGCTTTGGACTGAAGGGTGATACTGTGTTTTGTAATAGCCCAATCAGCGATCAGTTCCCGCGTCAACTTTGGTTCTCCGCGCCTGCTTGAGCGGTTGGCTGCGCTTGCATCTTCTTCACTCGGGCGGCTTCCCTTTTTGGGTGTTGGGGCGGCCTTTATCGAGTCGCGCAGACCGTCGGGAGCGACCTTGAGTGAGGCAAACGACAGGGCAGATGGTGTTGCTGTCAACTCCTGAACAGGCTTGGCGGTGGTGCCAACCTGACCTGCCAGAGACCGGGTTGCAGTAAGGGGTGCCGGTTTTGCTTCGCCATCAGGGGCGAGCATTGCCAGTTCCTGGTTCTCTTCGTTCTGTGGTGCCGGGTCTGTGCCGCCGATGCGGTTTAACAGAGCGGCCAATTCATCGCTGTTATCTTCGCTATCGACCGTCTCAACTGGTGAAGCTGAAGCGAGCTGTTGTAGCGCATTTTCCTGAGGCTCTTGTTCTGGCTGGCCGGTGCCGTCTGCCTGGGCCAGATCAACCTGCGCATCGCCGGGCAAAGTGCGAGGGCCGAGAAGTGTGGGGACAGGAATATTATATTGGCCAAGGTCGGCAAACTCGTTTTCGTCGGGTTTGTTCTCCGGCAGGGCTGCCTGTATGGCCTCAGGTGCACTTTCTTCATCTGGTGAAACAAGCGCCGTTGCTACCGTTGCTTCATCGTCTTCAACCTTAAATGCGGGCCGGGCACTGGGCAGAGGTGCATTCACGCCCGGAAGGGCTGCAAGAGGCTGTTTTTCGGGCTCGGGTGCAGGTGTGGCCTGCGGTGCAGAGGCAACAACAACCGTTTCTTTGGAGGTAATTGCTTCGGGTTCTTCATCCTCGTCGCCACCGCCGCCGAAAAGGACCTGGAAGAGGTTCTTCTTCTTTGATTTCGTCTTGCTTGCGGAATCTGCCACTTCAATGGTTTTTGCGCCGACGCGGCGTTTATAGTCTGCCAAAGCGGCCTGGTAGCCGGGCAAGGGCTTGCCATCCGGCGGGATATGGAGCGTTTTCCCATCGGGGAAGAGGCGTACAAGATCCTGGCGAGAGGCGCGTGGCCAGGCACGAACGCCGCCGACATCCATGTGAACGAAGGGTGAGCCTGACCGTGGATAGTAGCCCACGCCGCCGATTTGCAGCTTGAGGCCGATTTCGCGCAGCTTCTTCAACGGCACGCCGGGGATGTAGAAGTCCATCGCCTTGCCGAGGATGTGCTGGCTCTTCTTGGCGACCCCCTTGGAACGTGAGCGCAGCATGGCGTTGGTTTGCGGCGCGCGGTAGGCGGACAGGACGTGGATTGCCTTGTTGGAGCCTGTGCGCTGATAGACTTCCCAAAGCAGATCAAACAGGCGGGGGTCCATGCGGGTTGGTTCGTTGCGGCGCCAATCGCGCAGGAACCGGTTCAGCTTTTTGAGCCCGGCCTTGTCGAAGCGACCATTTTTCTTGAAGGTGATTGTTGCTCGCTCTCCAGTATGGACATAGTAGAGCTTGAGCGATCGGCTGGAGGCGTTGGCTGTGGAGGTTTGGGAAAAACCAGAAAACGTCAACAGGCAGAGTGCTGCTGCGAAATAGATGAAAGCAGTGCGCAACACTAAAAAGCCAGATCGTGATCCGGCTTCATTTTTCGTACGCTTGTCGCTGTTGTTCAACTGACCAATCGAGACTGGCACCCTATTCCCCGTCAAAAACTGGCGTCCCCTGCCTCACTTGCGGAAGAAATGCGGTAACACCGTGGCAAGAACGGCATTTTCCTCCAATATTCCTCGTATAGTGAATAAATCATCAATATGAAATATTGGTAAGGCACTTTTTACGGGAAAAGTGCCTTTTAGGGCGGCGTTTTTGAGCAACGCAAGTTTTACATTGCGTCGGTCAAAGGATGATCGGGGTCAATGTTGTATTCTTTCAACTTGCGGTAAAGTGTAGAGCGACCGATGCCCAGTTTTCTGGCCACTTGGCTCATCTGGCCATGGTAGAACTTCAAGGCAAAGCGGATAAGTTCTTCTTCCAATTCGGACAGCTTGCGGACGTCGCCGGTGTTGTCGAGGCTTGGTATCGTGTCCAGACGGATGCGTGTTGGTGCTTCTGGTTCTGTCGGCTGTCTTTGGGACGCCGAGAAATCCGGATAGACCTTTGGCATTTCCTGTTCGCGTGTGGCCGTGGCAGCTTCTTCGGCCCAGCTGATCTGGCCGTCGGCACGGATGGCATAGCCAGGAACCTGCGGGGCGATTTGCGGGAAATCTTCCACATTCAGGTCAGGACCGGCACTGAGGACGGTGGCGCGGAAAATCGCGTTTTCAAGCTGGCGGATATTACCCGGCCAGTCGAAAGCGGTGAGAAGTGCCATGGTCTGTGAAGGGACGGTGAGCGGTGTGGCACGTTTTTGCTCGCGGGAGAAGCGCTCCACGAAGGCGCGAACCAGCACAGGAATATCTTCCTTGCGCTTGCGAAGTGCGGGGATGTGAATGGGATAGACATTGAGCCGGTAGTAGAGGTCTTCACGGAAATGGCCGCTTTTGACTTCCTCGATCAGGTCTTTGTTGGTGGCCGAAATCAGGCGCACATTGACGCTTTGCGGCTGACTTGCTCCGACCGTTTCAATTTCGCCTTGCTGAATGGCGCGCAGAAGTTTGGCCTGCACTTCCAAGGGCAGGTCGCCGATTTCATCAAGGAAAAGTGTGCCGCCATCGGCCTCACCAAATTTTCCTGTGTGGCTTTCATGCGCGCCCTGGAAGGCGCCTTTTTCGTGGCCGAAAAGCACGCTTTCCACCATGTTTGGCGGGATTGCCCCGCAATTTACGGTGACGAACGGCTTGGATGAACGGTCAGAGGCCGCATGGATGGCCTTGGCAATGATTTCCTTGCCGACGCCGGATTCACCTTCGACGACGACGGGAATGTTGGAGAGGGCTGCACGGCGCGAAAGATCCATCACGCGTGCCATTGCGGGGCTTGCGGAGATAATGTCGTCAAAGCGCACAGTGTCGCCGGATTTGCGCCGGCCAGTACGCGAACGGCTGCCTTTTTTGTCGAGCTTGAGTGCGTTGGCGATGGAGGAGCCTAGACGCTCTGGGGTGACGGGTTTGACGACGAAGTCAAACGCGCCGACGCGCATGGCCTGGACGACAGTGTCGATGGAATCCTGGCCTGTTTGCACAATGATCGGGATATCGATGCCGGTGGCATTCAGCGCTTCAATGAATTCGAAACCGCCCATTTCCGGCATCATCAGGTCGAGAACGACGACATCAAGCTCGTTTGCGAGCTCCTTGGCAAGTTCAAGGCCAGCACGTCCGTTTTCTGCGACATGGGCCTCGTAACCGTGGCGCTCCACGGCATTTTTCAAAAGGCGGCGCTGTACTGGTTCATCTTCAACTATGAGGATTTGCGGCGTCAACTTCTGGCCCTCTCTTGAGTTTTTGCATGTTGTTGACCGGGGGGACACGGTCTTTCTTGCTCTCAAGATGACACGAAGGGTTGAACATCCTCTTTTGAGAAAAGCTTGCATTTTATGTATTGGCGTCGCAATCAAGAGCAACTGCATTCAAACAGGACGGATTCATGCTCGATTATAAAGCCTTGACCCTTTTCGAAACGCCCAGGATGGCCGCTGAAGGTGCAGCGCAGACCGCCGATCTTGGTGATTTGCCTTCCTGGAACCTTGCTGATCTCTATCCTTCCGCCGATGGACCGGAGTTCAAGGCTGGGCTTGAAAAGGCGACAGCGGACGCGCTTGCTTTTGAAGAAAAGTGGAAGGGCAAACTGGCGGAGGCCGCAACAAAGACCGGTGCGAACGGTCTGGGTGCTGCCGTGAAAGATTACGAGGCCTTGGACGATATTTTGGGCCGGATCGTTTCCTTTGCTGGGCTCACTTATTTTTCCGATACGTCGAAGCCTGAGAATGGCAAGCTTTATGGCGATGTGCAGTCGAAGTTGACGGATATCAGTTCGCACCTTCTGTTCTTTGCGCTGGAGCTGAACCGCGTTGATGATGAGATTGTGGAAGGCGCGATTGCCAATGATCCGCAGGCTGCACATTTTGCTTCGTGGATTCGCGATCTGCGCAAGGACAAGCCCTACCAGCTGGATGACAAGCTGGAGCAGCTTTTCATGGAAAAATCCATGACGGGTGCTGCGGCTTTCAACCGACTTTTTGATGAGACCAATGCGGCGCTGACCTTTGAGGTGAACGGTGAAACGCTTGGTATTGAGGCGACACTGAGCCTTTTGCAGGATTCCAAGCCTGAGAAACGTGAGGCGGCGGGCAAGGCGCTGATCAAGACTTTCAAGGAAAATCTGCGGATTTTTACGCTGATTACCAATACGCTTGCCAAGGACAAGGAAATCTCTGACCGCTGGCGCGGGTTTGAGGACATTGCAGACAGTCGCCATCTGGCAAACCGGGTTGAGCGTGAAGTTGTTGATGCGCTGGCTGAAGCTGTGCAAAAGGCCTATCCACGCCTTTCGCATCGCTACTATGCAATGAAGGCCAAATGGCTGGGCGTTGAGAAGCTCAATTTCTGGGACCGCAATGCGCCACTGCCGGAAACGCCGGATGCGCTGATCCCCTGGGAGCAGGCAAAGGAAACCGTCCTTTCAGCCTATGGTGCGTTTTCACCGGAAATGGCGGACATCGCCAACACATTCTTTGAAAAGAGCTGGATTGATGCGCCGATTCGTCCTGGCAAGGCGCCGGGCGCTTTCGCGCATCCCACAACGCCTTCGGCACATCCCTATGTGCTGGTCAACTATATGGGCAAACCGCGCGATGTGATGACGCTTGCGCATGAACTGGGCCACGGTGTGCATCAGGTGCTGGCCGGGGCGCAAGGCGCGCTGATGTGCTCCACGCCGCTGACTTTGGCCGAGACCGCATCGGTGTTTGGCGAAATGCTGACCTTCCGTGCGCTTTTGGACAAAACCACCGACAAACGCGAACGCAAGGCAATGTTGGCGCAGAAGGTGGAGGACATGATCAATACGGTTGTGCGCCAGATCGCGTTCTACCAGTTTGAACGCAAGGTGCATACGGCGCGTCGTGAGGGTGAACTGACTGCGGACCAGATTGGTGAACTCTGGATGTCGGTGCAGGCGGAAAGCCTTGGGCCAGCCATTGAGCTGAATGAGGGCTATGAGACCTTCTGGACTTACATTCCGCACTTCATTCATTCACCCTTTTATGTTTACGCCTATGCATTTGGCGATTGTCTCGTAAACTCCCTTTATGCGGTTTACCAGAATGCGGCCGAGGGCTTTCAGGCGAAGTATTTCGAGATGCTGAAGGCGGGTGGAACCAAGCACCACACCGAGCTTTTGAAGCCATTCGGCCTGGATGCATCCGATCCTTCGTTCTGGGACAAGGGGTTGTCGATGATAGAAGGCCTTATTGACGAATTGGAAGCGCTTGATAAGGCGTGATGGACGACGACCTTTCAAAGCCCTTTATTCTGCTGCGTGATGATACCGCGGACAAAACGATGTTGTTTGCATCGCCGCGGGAGATCATTCGTGTCGACCGCAAGGGGGACTTCTTCGCCGCGCTGAAGCGGCTGGAAGAGGCGCACCGGGATGGATATTGGCTTGCGGGCTATATGTCCTATGAGGCCGGGCATCTTTTTGAAAAGAAGCTGGAACCTTTGGCGCAAGACGGTGGGGCGGAGCCCTATCTGGTCTTTGGTGTATTTGATGGGCCGCAAGAGGGTCACCCGCTGGGTGAGCCGCGCCAGCGGACCGAGAACGAGCCTTTTGTTTCCGAACCCAAGGCGGGCTGGGATTTTGCGACCTACAGGAATCGCTTTGAAAGGCTGCACCAGCATTTGCGCAAAGGTGATTGCTACCAGGGCAATCTCACATTTCCGATTACGGCGAAATGGTCGGGCGATCCGGTCGCGGCCTTCTGGTCGCTGACGGCGCGCCAGCCGGTTAAATATGGGGCGCTGGTCAATCTGGGCGGGCCTGTTGTGCTGTCGCGTTCGCCAGAGCTTTTCTTCAAGGTGGATCAGGATGGCTG
>JBNKQT010000160.1:0-8552 GCA_050297115.1 Ensifer sp.
CCTACACGACGCTCTTCCGATCTCCGCAGAGATTTTCAGGCAGATGAATCTGGCTCTCGAGCCGCAGGCGATCGTGGAGACGATGACGATTGCCAAGCAGCAGATGATCGAGATTGCCAAGGCTTTGTCCTTTGATTCCCGCATTTTGATCATGGACGAGCCAACGGCTGCGCTGAACGACGCCGAGATTGCCGATCTGTTTGAAATCATCGAGCAATTGAAGGGCAAGGGCGTCGGCATCATCTATATCAGCCATAAAATGGATGAGTTGAAACGCATTGCTGACCGGGTGACCGTGATGCGCGATGGCGAATATGTTGGAACCGTTGCAGCGGCCGACACGCCGGTGAGCAAGATCATTTCCATGATGGTCGGCCGCGAAGTATTAGACGCCGCACTGGAGGTTCCAGACACCGCCGCCAATGACGTTGCGCTGGATGTGCGCGGACTGACGCGAGGACGCGAGATCCGCGATGTCAGCTTCTCCTTGCGCAAGGGTGAAATCCTGGGCTTTGCAGGCCTCATGGGAGCAGGCCGCACAGAGGTTGCGCGCGCAATTTTTGGTGCCGACCCACTCGAATCCGGCGAGATTTACGTCCACGGCAACAAGGTCAACATCAAGACACCCAACGATGCCGTCAAAGCCGGTATTGGCTATCTGTCAGAAGACCGCAAACATTTCGGACTGGCGCTTGGCATGGATGTCCGGGCCAATATTACCCTTGCGACGTTGAAGAAATACACCGGCAAATTTGGCCAGTTGGACGAAAAGTCCATGCAGGACGTGGCTGTCGGCTACATCAAGCAGCTGGGCGTCAGAACGCCATCGGATAAACAGGAAGTGCGGCTTCTTTCCGGCGGAAATCAGCAGAAAGTTGTGATCGCAAAATGGCTGCTGCGCGATTGCGACATACTGATCTTCGACGAGCCCACACGCGGGATTGATGTTGGCGCAAAATCAGAAATTTATGACCTGCTGAAAAGCCTTGCCGCTGAGGGCAAGGCTGTCATCGTCATCAGCTCGGAATTGCCCGAGGTCTTGCGACTTTCGCATCGCATTGCGGTGATGTGCGAGGGCAGACTGACGGGCATTTTACCGGGCGGATCAGACACCAACCAGGAAGAGATCATGCATCTGGCGACCCTGCGCGAAAGCATGGTTATTGAACATGAATCTTTGAACGCTAGGAGGGCGGGATGAGCGATCCGCAAACATCAACGGTTCAGGCAGTCGCGACGACACCGAAGGAGACGGCTGGCCGTTTCTCCGGCGCACAGCAGAAGATCTGGGCATTTGCATCCTTGATCGTGCTTCTCGTCGCTTTCTCCATTGCCTCGCCAAACTTCATGCAAACGTCCAATATCCTGGCCATTTTGCAGGCGACCAGTGTCAACGGCATTCTGGCAGTGGCGGCAACGCTTGTTATCATCACCGGCGGTATCGACCTGTCGGTCGGCACATTGATGACATTTACAGCCGTGGTTGCGGGCATTGTGCTCACCTATTGGGGAATGCCCCTGCCCTTCGGCGTATTGGCCGCAATCGGCATCGGTGCCTGCTGCGGACTGACCTCCGGCACAATCATTGCAAAGATGAAGGTTCCGCCATTCATCGCAACGCTCGGCATGATGTTGATCCTCAAAGGGCTTTCGCTGGTGATGTCCGGCACACGTCCGATCTATTTCAACGACACACCATCCTTTCCGATGATTTCCACCGGATCGTTTGTTGGTGAAATTTTCCCGAGCCTGCCAATACCAAACGGTGTGATTATCCTTTTCATCGTTGCAGGCATCGCCTCCTACATTCTGGGCCGCACGGTGCTTGGCCGATACTGCTTTGCGCTCGGCTCCAATGAAGAGGCAGCCCGTCTTTCAGGCGTCAATGTCGACGCCTGGAAAATGGCAATATATGCTCTTTCGGGGGCGATCTGTGGCGTTGCAGGTCTGGTGATTGCGTCGCGCCTCAATTCCGCACAGCCGGCACTTGGACAGGGTTACGAACTGGAGGCAATTGCTGCCGTTGTCATTGGCGGCACCTCGCTTTCGGGTGGCCGCGGCACCATTCTGGGGACCGTTATCGGTGCCCTGATCATGTCCGTTCTTCTGAACGGTTTGCGTATTCTGTCAATTCCGCAGGAGTGGCAGACCGTCGTTACAGGTTCCATCATCATCGCGGCGGTCTACGCCGACATGATCCGACGGAACCGAACCTGAATGCCGGCAGTCGCCGGTTTGAGAGTGAAAGGGCCAGAGGAACTCCCTTTCCATGGAATTACAGTGAACCTAAAAACCTGAGGAGGATCAAAATGTTCACAAGGCGTACTCTAATGGGCGTCGTTGGCGCTGTTTCAATCATGGCTGCTACTGGTGCAGCGAAAGCAGATGACAAGCTCTATATCCCAATCATTTCGAAAGGCTTCCAGCACCAATTTTGGCAGGCCGTAAAAGCTGGCTCTGACAAAGCTGCCGCGGAATTTGGTGTCGATGTGACCTTTGAAGGTCCCGACACAGAAGCACAGGTTGACAAGCAAATCGACATGCTTTCTGCAGCCCTTGCAAAACATCCCGCAGCCATCGGTTTTGCCGCTCTCGACACGCAAGCCGCAATTCCACTTCTGCGCAAGGCACAAGAGGAAAATATCCCGGTTATCGCCTTTGACTCCGGCGTTGACAGCGACATTCCCGTGACCACCATCTCCACTGACAACGCGGCCGCAGCCGGTGTTGCAGCAGACAAGATGGCTGAGTTGATCGGCGGCGAGGGCAAGGTGGCACTCGTGGTTCACGACCAGACTTCCCGCACCGGCATCGACCGCCGCGACGGTTTCGTAAACCGGGTCAAGGAAGCTTATCCGAAGATCGAAATCGTTGATATTCAGTATGGCGCAGGCGACCAGCTTCAGTCTACGGAAATCACCAAGTCGATCATCGCAGCAAATCCCGACATTAAGGGCATTTTCGGTGCGAACGAAGGTTCAGCTCTGGGCGTTGTAAACGGTGTCAAGGAAACCGGCAATGTCGGCAAAATCGTCATCATCGGCTACGATTCCGGCAAGGGCCAGAAGGCAGCGATCATGGACGGCACAATGGCTGGTGCGATCACACAGAACCCGGTTGGTATTGGCTACGAAACAGTCAAGGCCGCTGTTGCTGCCGTGAAGGGCGACGAAGTTCCGGAGAACATCGACTCCGGCTTCTATTGGTACGATAAAACCAACATCGGTGCTCCAGAGATCTCAGCTGTTCTTTACGACTGATTTTCCTGACGCTAATCGGCAGGCCCGGGGCCAGCTCAAAATTCCACAAGGGTGGAATTGCAGCACCCCGGGCCTTGTTCTTCTTCTCCCTCAAGAAAGGCTCCCAATGAAACTTCTCCGTTATGGTCCAGCCGGCCAGGAAAAGCCCGGTCTTCTGGATGCCGATGGCAATATACGTGATCTTTCCGGGATCATGTCCGACCTATCGGGTGATGCACTTCTGCCCGCTTCAATCGAAAAACTGAAAAGCCTCGATATTTCAAGTCTTCCCGTGGTCAATGGCAACGATCTTCGCATCGGCGCATGCGTTGGCAATATCGGCAAGTTTATCTGCATCGGCCTCAACTATGCCGACCATGCAGCCGAGTCCGGCATGGATGTGCCCCCTGAGCCGGTTGTCTTCAACAAATGGACCTCCGCAGTCATCGGGCCTAACGATGATGTGCAAATCCCGCGCGGCTCGGTGAAAACCGACTGGGAAGTAGAACTTGGTGTCGTCATTGGCACGGGGGGTACCTATATCAGGGAAGCTGATGCAATGTCCCACGTTGCAGGTTTCTGTGTGATCAACGACATTTCTGAACGCGAATATCAGATCGAGCGCTCTGGCACTTGGGACAAAGGTAAGGGCTGCGACACGTTCGGCCCCATCGGACCCTGGCTGGTCACGCCAGATGAAGTTGGTGACTATGACAATTTGAAGATGTGGCTGGAAGTGGACGGGAAACGCTACCAGGACGGCTCCACCAAAACGATGGTTTACAAGGTGCCCCTCCTGATCTCCTATCTGTCACGCTTCATGAGCCTGCAGTCAGGTGATGTGATTTCCACCGGCACGCCGCCTGGCGTTGGAATGGGCCAGAAGCCACCGACCTATCTGAAAGGCGGCGAGATTATGCGTCTTGGCATCGAGGGCCTTGGTGAGCAGAGCCAGAAAGTGAACGCCTAGGGTTCTGCGCCTGACAGTTTGATTGCAATTCACGGCCTTCGACAAGAGGGCCGTGATAAGATCACGGTGCCCCATCGAGCGGGGTCCAGACCTACGGCCTTCGCGCGTTTAGCCAGAATCACGCTCGATGATCTGGCATTCAACCTTCAGCTGGTCATGGGCGCTATTCAGGCCGCCTGTCATATCGCCGATCAGTTCCACGGCCATAGAGCCCATTTCGAACATGGGCAGATGGAAGGTCGTCAATGGCGGCTTGGTGAATTGTGCAATGTCACGGTTGTCAAAGCCAACCACTGAAACATCCCCCGGAATTGACTTTCCAAGTTCCTTGAGTGCCTCGATGCAGCCAATCGCCATCAAATCGTTAGCGCAGAAAATGCCATCCGGCGGATTGGCAAGTTTCATCAGTTCATGCGTCTGTTCATAGCCCGAAGACGGTTCCCAGTTACCGTTACGCACAAGCGCCTCATCAAAGTCCAGATCGTTGCTGGCCAAAGCCTGCTTGTATCCGCGAAGGCGATCACGCGGGTTGTCGAGACCCTCCTGCCCGTTGATAAGGGCTACGCGCTTGCGGCCTCCGGCAATCAGCCTTTCGGTGGCCGAACGTGCGCCAACCACGTCGCCTGGCACAATTGAAGGCAGCCTGCGCTGCTGGTCATAACAATTGACGAGAACCGAAGGCACCTTGAACAGCGCCTCCGGCGGATCAACCTTGCGGGTGAGGATGGTTCCGAAAATGTAGCCAACCAGCGTCTGGTTTTCGCATATGGAAAAGAGGCCCTCCTCAGGGTCCTCACCCTTGCGGAATACGCCGAGCGTGACAATGATGCCCTGTTCCAGCGCCTTTTCACGGGCTCCTTCAAAGGCCAGCGCCATCCACGGATCGGTGGTCAGTTCGTCAACGACAAAGACAATGACCTTGCTTGCTGAACCGTTGGCTGCCGCCGAACGGTTCGAAAGGTGGTAGCCCAGCTCCGCAGCGGCATCAAAAACACGTTTTCTGGTCGCCGCACTGAACCGCGCTCCGGAACTGCCATTAAGAATAAGGGAGACGGTGGCTTGAGACACCCCTGCCCTTGCGGCAACATCCATCATTGTCGGTTTCAATGCACTCTCCATGATAAACGCAGCTATCGATCGGTTAAAATCTGGAACTTCATGACCTGAAATGCCTGATGCGGTCGAATGCCACGGCAACTATGATGAATGTACCTATGAACATTCCTTGCCAGAATGTCGAGATACCGAGGAGGATCAGCGAGTTGCGAATGACCTCTATCAACAGCGCACCGACAACGGCACCCACTGCCGTGCCCTCTCCACCCGCAAGATTGGCACCGCCGATGACTGCAGCGGCAATCACGGTGAGTTCCATCGCCTGACCCAGATTCGTCGTCACACTGCCAAGCCACCCGGCCATCAATATGCCTGCAATGCCCGCCGTTAAGGCGGAAAACATATAGATGCTGACCTTGAGCTGCCTTACGGGAATGCCGGTGAGAAGGGCTGCGTTCTCATTGCTGCCAATGGCAAAGACATGCTGCCCCCAGCGCGACCACTTGAAGGCAAGCGACATGATAATCGTCAGCAACGCCAGAGCGTAGAGCGGGTGCGGGATACCAAGCGTGGAACCGCCGCCAACCCACAACAGGAGTTCATGATCAGGGCCGAACTCCCAGATCATCTTGTTGTCAGACAGAACCATGGCCAGCGACCGCGCCGCCGACAACGTGCCAAGTGTCACCACGAATGGCGGCATGCCACCGTAAGCGACCAGCACCCCGTTCAGGAGGCCGACCAGAAGGGCAGCCCCCAATGCCAACGGTGCTGCAAACCAGAACGGCCAACCGGCAGCCATCAGCACACTGATCACCATGGCGCTCAACACAACGGAGGACCCGACGGACAGGTCGATCCCGCCCGAAGCAATCACTGCCGTCATTCCAATCGCGATAATGCCGACAAAGGCAAAATTGCGCGCCACATTGAAAAGGTTCCTCTCCGTTGCAAACGTATCGGTCAGCAGGGATAGCGCAACACAGGCAATCACGGCTGCGACAAAAACCCAAAACAGCTGCAGATTGGCGATGCGCGAAAGCGTATTCTTGTGCTCGCTGCGCGAAATTACGTCTTCGATAGTCGTCATTGTTCTGCCTTTCTATGCCGCTTCGATGGCGCCGGTGATCAAGCCGGTCACTTCTTCAGGAGAGGATTGGGCCGCAGGCTTGCTGGCCACCAGTTCCCCGCGTCGCAGAACTGCAATTCTGTCGGCGACCCCGAACACATCCGGCATGCGGTGCGAAATCAGCACCACACTGATGCCCTGGTCTCTCAGCCGACGGATAAGGTCGAGCACCTCCTGCACCTGACGGACTGAAATGGCAGCCGTCGGCTCATCCATCATGACGATCTTGGGCTGTGAAAGCAGCGTGCGGGCAATTGCGACGGCCTGTCGTTGTCCCCCCGACATTTTCCGCACAAGGTCGCGTGGCCGCGTTTCTGATTTCAGCTGACTGAAAAGCTTGGAGGCGACCTCGTTCATGTAGCGGTAGTTCACATATTTCACCGGGCCAAGGCTGCGTGTCGCCTCTCGTCCGAGAAACACATTGGAGGCTGCTGACAGATTATCGCAGAGGGCGAGATCCTGATAAACGACCTCGATTCCCTCCCGTTGTGCATCCCGTGGCTTGTGGAAAACTACGCTTTTACCATCAATGCGAATGTCTCCGGCCGAGGGCGGAAAATTGCCAGCGATAATTTTTACCAGGGTGCTTTTGCCCGCCCCATTGTCTCCCATCAGGCCCAGAACCTCACCAGGCTCCAGCGAAAGAGACACTGAAGACAGCGCCTGAATGGCGCCATAACTCTTTGAAATTCCCGACAATACCAGTCGCGACATATTTCTCCTCCCAAATTGCGGACCATGATGCGCCCTACAGTGTAGCGCGCACCGCCCTCCAGTCCGATTACTTATTTATTAATATCTTGACTTAATATTATTAGTAAATAATTATCTCACCAGAAAAAGAAAATAAATCGGGAGGAATGGATGAAGCTGCTTGTCACAGGTGCGGCCGGAAAAGTTGGTCAGGTTTTCCTAGCCGCCCTCTTGAGCGAGCGTCGCTTCTCCGACTGGGAAGTGGTGGCACTCTGCAACAACCGGGTCATCGAAGCTGGAGACCGTGTAAGCGTCATTCGCGGCTCGATGGCTGATAATGAAACGATCGAGCGCGCCCTTGATGGCGTCACGCATGTCGTACACCTCGCAGCCGTCAAGGAATCGCCGGATCTTGCAATCGATGTGGCCCTCAAAGGTCTCTATTTGCTGCTTGAGGCGTTTCGCCGGTCCAAAACGGCAAAACAGTTCCTGCTCTTGAGCGGTGACTGCGTCGTCGGTCACATCTTTCAGGAATATAACGCGCCCATTACCGAGAGCTCACCGCACAAGGCCTATCCGGGCAGCTATGCCCTGACGAAGGTTTTGGAAGAGGTCATGCTGGAACAATTTGCAATCCAGTACGGCATCAACACCACGACACTGCGCGCACCGTGGATCATGGAAAAGGATGATTTCCGCTACGCATTCGCACTGGATGACAGCCAGTTTGGCGGCCCGCCATGGGAAACACTCGTTGACGACGTCACCCTTGAACGGATGCGGCGCGACAACCTTTTCCCGGCCATGAACGATGTGAATGGCAAGCCTCTCAAGCGCAATTTCATCCATGTTGATGATCTGGTCAACGCCATCTTGCTGTCGGTCGACAACCCCGACGCCTACGGCCAGCTTTTCAATATAGCGATGAACGAGCCGGTCGATTACGGCGCTCTGCCTTCCCTTCTCCAGAAGGAGGATGAGGAGAAGCACGAAGTGATTTCGACCCCGTTTTACAGCAACTGGCTGGATAACACGAAGGCACGAAAGGTGCTGGGCTGGGAGCCCAAAATCGGTGCCGAAGAGCTCGTTGAACTTGCATGGAATTACAAGCGCGCGGAAAGCGACCCGCGCATTGTCTGGTATCCCGGCTAGGAGGAGATTAGCCGGAGATTGCAAAAGGAGGAGAACTTGCAATGAACATGAAACTATTGGCAATCACCGCCCTTTCGGCGGCGACAATCTTTGCCGGCACTGCCGGCGCGGAGGACAAGAAGACGCTAGCCATCGTGGTCAAGGGTCTGGACAATCCGTTCTTCGAGCAGATCAATCTTGGCTGTAAGAAATGGCTGTCGGAAAACGCAGACAGTGAATATGAGTGCCTCTATACCGGCCCTGCATCCTCCACGGATGAGGCAGGCGAGGTGCAGATCGTGGACGATCTATTGACTCGCGGCGTCTCTGCAAT
>JBNKQT010000161.1:0-2958 GCA_050297115.1 Ensifer sp.
GGCACTCTCAATGCCAAACGGAACCGGTATTGATGAACGCTCGGCCGCTCGCATTGGCGCATTTGTGGCAAGAGTCCCAACGGATGGAGATGCAGCCGGCATAAAAACCGCCAAGTCATTTTTGAATGATGAATTCACATACCTGACGGTTGAGATAACCACGGCCAGGGCGTTTGAGAACCCCGATATCTTCCCCGAGATTGGTGACGGTAATACACTTGGAAAACCGGACATACGCCTTGGCAATGGTGGGCGCACGCTTTGGGCGGATATACCCATCCTCGCCTATTCCTCCGAAACAGACGCGTCACATTCGATAACGGTGACTGATGGGCCCGATCGAGCCTTCACCGTTACTCCTGATCGTGTGGAAATTGCCCCCACCGCTCCCTTTAATCTTGCACAATTGGCACCTGGAATCGATCAAGTGGCCTGGATCGCTATCATCGCATTCTTCGGTGGGCTAATTTTGAACGCCATGCCCTGTGTGTTGCCGGTCCTGTCGATCAAACTGTCGTCTGCGTTAAAGACTGAAGGGCGGAGCAAAGGGCAGGTCAGAACGGGCTTTTTGGCCGCTGCGGCTGGGGTTATCGTCTTCATGTGGGTGTTGGCCACCATCCTCTTTATATTGCAGCAGATTGGTATTTCTGTCGGTTGGGGGCTTCAGTTTCAAAGCCCTGCATTTCTGGCTTTAATGTTGCTGGTTCTTGTTGTCTTTACTGCAAACCTGCTTGGGTTGTTTGAAATCTCTCTGCCCTCCGTCCTGACAACACGTTTGACGCGGGTAGGTGGAACTGCTGGATATGGCGCAGATTTTGCCACAGGGCTTTTTGGAGCAGTTATGGCGACGCCCTGTTCCGCCCCGTTTCTCGGGACCGCGATTGCGTTCGCGCTTGCCGGGCGTGCCTTGGACATCGCAGTGGTCTTCACTTTCCTTGGCCTTGGTTTGGCAACACCGTATTTTCTGGTCGCAGCCGCACCCGGCCTTGCCGGCTTCATGCCCAAACCCGGACGCTGGATGATTGCGCTGAAAACCGTCCTCGGCGTTCTTTTGGTGGGTACCGCAGTATGGCTATTTTACGTCTTGATTGGCGTTGCGGGGATTTATGCCACATTGACTGTTGCAGCGCTTGGCACAGTCGTTCTCTTAACGACCATATTGCGACGCCTTTCAAGTTCATTGCGTTGGTCACTGGGGTTTATGTCTGCGGTGTTTGCTGTAACGGCTGCCCCCATTCTAGCAACAGTACCAGCATCGGCAACCACATCACAAAACGGTAAGATAGCCTGGGTTTCTTTTGACCGGGGCGACATCGCCCGTCGCGTGTCTCGCGGAGAGGTCGTGTTCGTGGACGTGACCGCCGACTGGTGCCTGACCTGCAAGGCCAACAAGGCACTGGTACTCGAACGGGATCCGGTTCTCACTGAGCTGAAGGGTTCGGACGTTACTCCGATGCTCGCCGATTGGACCCGCCCGGATGAAGCGATTGCTCGCTTTTTGGAAACAAATAACCGGTACGGAATTCCGTTCAATGCGGTTTATGGCCCTGCGGCACCTGATGGTATTGTGCTATCTGAAATATTGTCGAGCCGGGACGTTCTCGAAGCTCTCCAGTCTGCGCGTCGCGATAGCTTTCAAGCGACAAATCTCAAAGATGTAGAAAAATAGAACCATGGTCGCGACGGAAGATGACCGGATCCACGGCGCGCCGGAACGGGCGCAATCGGATATAGGTATCGGATATAGGTAATGCAGAGCGCAGCTACCAATAATGTAATTGAAAGTGCCAGAACCACCTCCAATCATGGGCTGGGTCGAACGGCATCGCGCAGCTTTCAATTTCTTGCTTGCGCGGCCTTCAGGCTTCATAAGTGAGCCCAGATCATTGCTCTTTTGAATGCAACAGCGATTTGGGTGGCATCCTGAGAAAAAGACCAGGCGCAATTTCACCTTGCTGCCGCCAACTCACTCATGCTCCGCAATATTGCATCGCGCCGTGGATCGTCCGGGTTGAGGCGCTGCACCATTTCTTCAGCCGTTCCATACGCATTCAGTGCTTTTTCAACGTCGCCCAGCACAGTGTAAGCCTTGCCTAAGCGCATCCAACCGTCAATGTCATCCGGTTCGGATTCAAGACGTGTGGCAAGACGCTCTACCATGCTGCGAATGAAGGTACCGCGTTCAGCCGCGTCCATCTTGCCGGTAGCCTCGACATCTGCCGCTGTCGGTCCGGGAGCGTTATCTGAAAGCATCGGGGTATAATCCGCCAGATTAACCGGTGCGCGGCCCAATGTTGCGCCAATCCGGTTTGCCTCACTTACGAAGGTTTCCATCCACGGACCAAACCCGTCTGCTACTTTGAGCCTCTTCAGCAAGACATCATAAGCCTGTTCCTCAGCTCCTGACTGCGACAGGGCGATGGCCTTATAAAATGTGGCTGCTGGATTGGCGGGGTCGAGTTTAAGCGCCCTGTCAATTGCCTTGTCCGCCTGCGGCGTCACTATCCCCTTTTCGGAAACAGTGAGAGCTTCCGCATACATCGAGAACACTGCGGAATCTGCTCGCCTGTTCTCGGTGGCGTGCTTGTAAGCCGAAGCCGCCTCTGTTGCGCGCCCCAACTTCATGTAAGTCTGCCCAAGGAGCATCCACCCCTCTAGGGGGCCGCCTTCCGAATCCGCCTCCAATCGTTGCAAAAGTTTTTGCACTAAGGCTTCAATCTCGCGGTTTTGTTCAATTTCTGCCCGCCTGTCAGAAAAGGCAATGCCAGAGATATTCGGAGCACCTGCAAAACTGTAGTATGCTGCGGCCAACAAGGGTACCAAGAGGGCTGCGATCATGATCGTGAGCCGGCCATCGCCTCGGAAAGTATCCACGCTTTTTCTTCGCTGAAACGAAAGAACACGACGTTTGATTTCCTGACTTGCAGCATATGCCTCAGTTTGAGAGATCAAGCCTCG
>JBNKQT010000162.1:0-6045 GCA_050297115.1 Ensifer sp.
TCTTCGCGCTGAAGGAAGCGCTCAAAAAGGCCCGCGCGCAAGATTAACCGCAGAAACCGAATGTGACCCTTCAAGCGATTGCACATTCGCGCGAATCCGCTACTTGAGGGTCAATCAATTTTTATTGGAGTGATTGATATATGTGCGGAATAGTGGGGATCGTCGGCAATCAACCAGTCGCAGAACGCTTGGTTGATGCACTGCGTCGTCTGGAATATCGCGGATACGATTCCGCCGGCATCGCCATTATCAAGAACGGCCAGCTTGAGCGCCGTCGCGCAGAAGGCAAGCTGTTCAATCTGCAGCAAACGCTTAAAGAGGCACCTGTCGACGGAACCACCGGCATCGCCCACACACGCTGGGCAACCCATGGAGCTCCAACTGAGGACAACGCGCACCCGCATTTCGTCGATGGCGTTGCAATTGTTCACAACGGCATTATCGAAAACTTCTCTGAGTTACGTGATGAGCTAATTGCTGATGGAGCCAAATTCTCCTCGCAAACGGATACCGAAGTTGTTGCACAGCTGGTGGCGCGCGAACTTCGAAACGGCGTGGAAAAGCGTGCTGCAGTACAGTCTGTCCTGTCGCGCCTCAAAGGTGCCTACGCGCTTGCATTGATGTTTGCCGACGACCCCGACACAATCATGGCAGCACGTTCCGGACCGCCATTGGCAATTGGCCATGGCAAGGGGGAGATGTTCCTGGGTTCCGATGCTATTGCACTTGCGCCTTTTACCAATGAAATCACATATTTGAACGACGGCGACTGGGCAATCCTGCACCGCGATGGCGTTGAAATTCTTGATTTTGATGGCAAACCGGTTGAGCGTCTGAAACAGATTTCGTCGGCTGCGGCGTTTCTCGTCGACAAAGGTAACCACCGCCATTTTATGGAAAAGGAAATCTACGACCAACCGGAAGTCATTTCCCACGCACTGGCGCAATATGCCGACTTCAACACGAATTTGGTGCGTGACGTTGCCGCTGCCATTGATTTCTCCAAAGTCTCTAGCTTGGCCATTTCCGCCTGCGGCACAGCTTACCTTGCGGGTCTGGTTTCCAAATACTGGTTTGAAAGGCTGGCCCGTCTGCCCGTAGAGATCGATGTTGCTTCCGAGTTCCGTTACCGGGAAATGCCGCTCTCACCCGATGCCGCAGCGCTCTTTATCTCGCAGTCAGGTGAAACAGCGGATACGCTGGCGTCCTTGCGTTATTGTCGCGAGCAGGGCCTTAAGATCGGTGCGGTCGTTAACGTGCCGGAATCCACCATTGCGCGGGAATCAGACGCGGTATTTCCAATCATGGCCGGGCCGGAAATTGGTGTGGCCTCCACAAAGGCATTCACATGCCAGCTGACCGTTTTGGCTGCCCTTGCCATTGTCGCGGCACGCGCGCGCGGCCACATAAATGAAGCCGAAGAAAAAGAGCTCGTCAGCCAACTCATTGAAATGCCGCGGATCATGAGCGCGGTTATCAACGAAATCCAACCACAAATTGAAACGCTCTCACGTGATCTTTCAAAATTTTCCGACGTTCTCTATCTAGGTCGGGGAACGTCTTTCCCCTTGGCCCTTGAAGGTGCTTTGAAGCTGAAAGAAATTTCCTATATCCATGCTGAAGGCTACGCAGCCGGTGAACTCAAGCATGGCCCTATTGCCCTGATCGACGAAACGATGCCGGTAATCGTGATCGCGCCTTACGACCGTTTCTTTGAAAAGACAGTTTCCAACATGCAGGAAGTTGCCGCACGCGGTGGTCGCATCATCTTCATCACAGATAAGGCAGGCGCTGCAGCTTCCAACCTGGAGACAATGTCAACAATCATACTGCCAACAGTCAACGAAATCATCTCTCCAATGATATTCGCACTGCCTGTCCAGCTTCTCGCATACCACACCGCTGTTTTCATGGGGACCGACGTGGACCAACCAAGAAATCTGGCCAAATCGGTGACTGTAGAATAGCGGCCTGCAGAGGATGACTTTTTGGGTGCGCTGCAATATAGTCGAAAAAATGATTTGCGCTTTCATTGAGCGCGCACCAGCAAAGTCAGAACTGCAATAAAAATGGACGATGAAAAGCCTGAACGCCCACCGCTTCCCACGCGGTTGAGAAACAACTTTCTCGCCGGGCTCATTATTTGTGCGCCGATTGCGATTACCATATGGCTTACGTGGTCGGTCATTCAATGGGCCGATAGCTGGGTCACACCATATCTTCCGCGAGATCTGACGCCGGATGAATATCTCCCATTTGCTGTTCCTGGTGTCGGCCTGCTAATTGCTGTACTGTTGATTACGACGGTCGGTTTCCTTGCCAGAAACCTGATCGGGCGATCGATCGTCAATTTTGGTGAGTCGATCCTGCACCGCACGCCGCTGGTTCGATCGCTTTATAAAAGCCTCAAGCAGATTTTCGAATCTGTACTCAACGATCAATCCAATTCGTTCCGCAAAGTCGGCCTTATTGAATTTCCCTCTCCAGGCACCTGGACATTGGGCTTCATTTCGTCCGATGTAAAAGGGGAAATCGCGGTAAAGCTTTCCGATAGTGGTGAAGAGATGGTGAGTGTATTTGTTCCGCCCACGCCCGTACCCACCGCAGGTTTTCTTCTTTTCGTGCCTCGCAGCAAAATCAAGATGCTGGATATGCCGGTGGAAGACGCAACCAAGTTCCTGATTTCCGGTGGCTTGGTCACGCCTGAATTCAAGCTGCCTAACCAGCCCGAAGATAACGAATAGCCTCGTCACGTCGATGCAAATAAAGCAGGGTCCTGAGCGCATTGCCCCGTTTGGTCTCCAAAGCATCGTCGTTGGAAATCACCAGCGCTGAATCCTTGCGAGCAATTTCCAAAAGATCACCATGTGCTTCCAGACTGGCAAGCTGGAAACCAGGCGTTCCTGACTGACGCGTACCCAACAACTCACCTTCGCCACGCAGACGCAAGTCCTCTTCCGCAATCACAAAACCATCTTCGGTTTCCCGCATGATTTTCAATCGGGCCTGTCCATTTTCACTGATTGGTGACTTGTAAACGAGAATACAGGTGGAAGCCTCGTCGCCGCGTCCAACACGACCGCGCAACTGGTGCAGCTGGGCCAGCCCAAAACGCTCGGCATGTTCAATGACAATTATCGAGGCATCCGGCACGTCGACCCCAACTTCAATAACCGTAGTTGCCACCAGAAGGCGCGTTTCGCCATTCTTGAAAGCCAACATGGCTGAGTCTTTTTCTGCCGCCGCCATACGACCGTGAACCAGCCCAACGGCGTCCCCAAATTGCGACCGCAGCGCTTCAAAGCGCTTCTCTGCGGGCATCAAATCGGAAACATCCGACTCCTCCACCAACGGGCAAATCCAGTAGGCCTTGCGTCCCTCAGTCAATGCCGCCTTGAGCCGCGATATGACATCGCTGACGCGCTCAAGGGGAACGATCGCGGTCGTGATCGGCTTGCGGCCAGCCGGTTTTTCCGTCAACCGAGAAACATCCATGTCGCCAAATGCAGCTAGAACCAGCGTGCGTGGAATGGGCGTAGCGGTCATTACCAGCATATGCGGCGCGGCACCTTTGGCAGTCAGCGATAAACGTTGATGAACACCAAACCGGTGCTGTTCATCCACAATAGCAAGCCTCAGCTTGTGATAATCTACATTGTCCTGAAAAAGCGCATGGGTGCCAACGATCATCTGCGCATCGCCAGACGCAATACTCTTTAAAATGTCTTCGCGCTCACGCCCTTTATGTCGTCCTGTCAACACCGCGACGTTTATACCAGCCGCAGCCGTCATCCTGCTGATCGATTCATAGTGTTGGCGTGCCAGTATTTCCGTGGGTGCCATCAAAACGGCCTGGCCACCATCCTCCACAACAGCCGCCATGGCCATCAGCGCAACGGCCGTTTTGCCAGAACCCACGTCACCCTGCAGCAAACGCAGCATTCTGTCATCGCCAGCCATATCATCCAGGACAGAGCGCACCGCATCTTCCTGACTGGCAGTCAGGGAAAAGGGCAGGGCATCGCGAATTTTCGCGGACAATTTCCCGGTAGCATGGACAGGGATCCCCGCAGCTTTGCGCATTTTGCCCCTAACAAGCGCCAAGGAAATCTGCCCAGCCAAAAACTCGTCATATGCCAATCGTCGCCTCGATGGCGTTTGTGGGTCCGCATCCTGCGCATCACGGGGAAAGTGGACGCGCATCACACTGTCTTTGAAACTTGGAAAACTTTGGCGGCGTATCATTTCCGCATCCAGCCATTCCTCCAGTTCAGGAACACGCTCCGTTGCCGCTACAATTGCTTTTCGCAGCGCCTTTGGTGATAAGCCACCCGTCAATGGATATACCGGCTCAATCAGGGGCATCTCTTCCATATTGTCGGTTGTGGCAACATAATCCGGATGCACCATGGAAGGACGCCCATTGAACCAGTCCACCTTTCCACTAACGATCACCTCTTCGCCAACCGGCAATGCCTTTTCCAACCATTGCGCTCGTCCTCGAAAGTAGACCAGCGACAGTTCACCGGTGTCGTCATGCAAAAACACACGATAGGGAACCTGACTCTTTCCACGTGGCGGTGGCTGATGCCGGTCGACAAATCCCCGTATGGTGACAATGCCGCCCTGCGGCGCCAGCGCTATACCTGGCTGGTATGAGCGGTCTATAATCGAATGCGGCAGGTGAAAAAGAAGATCGATAATGCGGCATTCATCGACCGATTCATGGCCCAGGAGACGCGCATAGAGATCGCCCGTGCGCGGGCCAATGCCGGGCAGGTTGGAAAGCGGAGCAAAAAGCGGATCAAGGCTGGATGGTCTCATGTCGCGACTCTTTCCAGAAATTACCTCTTTGGCAAGGCTGACAAGCCAATTTCAAGTGTTTATAGAGAGCGCATCTGAAAGACCTCATGAGAAGCCTTCAATGACCGGCCTGACCCGCACAAGCGCTGACCTGACACCCCGCCGCAAACGTATGCTCTATCGCGCGTGGCATCGCGGAATCCGTGAAATGGATTTGATATTGGGCCAATTTGCCGAAGATCGCATAGCTGACCTGTCAGAAGAGCAGCTGGACGCCGTTGAGGCGATTATGTCCGAGGAGGATGGCGATCTCATCAAGTGGATCAACGGTGAGCAGCCGGTGCCTGAGCATTACCGCACGCCACTTTTTGAAGAAATTGCATCTTACAAACCTGACTTCTCGCCAGTCGAAAATACGCCTGCGGATAAAGCGGAATGATTTCAGGCTTTGATGCTAAAACCGTCCTGGGCCTTAACAGTCCCCTGACGATTTCCAATGTGCCTGCCGGCGCGGAAGCGCTTTTGTTGGCGGAAATGGCCCGAACCGGTGCACCGGTAGCTTATGTTCTTTCTGACGGTCAGCGCGTGGCCGACCTCGAGCAACTATTGTCCTTTGCAGCGCCGGAAATTCCGGTTTTGAAAATTCCAGCCTGGGATTGCTTGCCCTACGATCGCGTGTCACCAAGTGCAGACGTTTCAGCCCAGCGCCTTTCAGCCATGGCGGCGCTCGTTGCGCACCAGAAGAACCCGCATCCGGCAATCATTCTCGTTACCGCCAATGCGCTCATGCAAAAGCTTCCACCGCGCTCTGAAATTGAGCAGATGGCGTTTTCTGCCCGCCCGGGGATGACTATCCGCATGGAGGATATTGCATCGCGATTGGAGCGAAACGGCTTCGAACGTGTACCTACCGTGCGCGAAGTCGGCGAATTTGCAGTTCGCGGCGGCATCCTTGATGCATTTATTCCCGGAGACGACGAACCGGTGCGTCTGGATTTCTTCGGTGATACGCTAGAGACAATTCGACATTTCGACCCCGCAAGCCAGCGCACCACATCGCAGGCCCGTTCGCTCGACCTCAATCCCATGAGCGAAGTGAACCTGACACCGGAGGCAATCAGCCGTTTCAGAAGGAACTACCTATCACTCTTCGGAGCGGCAACGCGCGACGATGTGCTTTATCAGGCCATATCCGAAGGTCGCCGCTATGCGGGAATGGAACACTGGCTGCCACTCTTCTTA
>JBNKQT010000163.1:0-5841 GCA_050297115.1 Ensifer sp.
CGCACTTAATTTTGGCTGAAACACCGGCCCAAAACGGGGCAGGATAGGAGCGCAAAGGGCAACAAAACGCGCTTATGGTTGACTGATTGTTAATGAAGCTCTGGCAAGTTCGGCAGGTGCACACAATCGCCCTGGACGGCCATGAATATTGATATTTTTCAACTGACAGACATCTTGAAGCGCCGTTGGTATTATCCGGTCGCCGGTGTCTTTGTGTGCCTGCTGCTGGCGATTGGCGTCATTCTTCTCGCTACGCCGCTTTATATTGCAAAAACAACGCTCATTATCGATCCCGCCAAACTGGATGTGCCTGTTGGTACGCAGGCGGGCGGTGCGTTGGCTCTTCAAACAACAACGCAACTCGCTGACAGCCAGCTTTATCTTATGGGGTCACGGGAAGTTCTGGGCCAAGTTGTCGATGATTTAGGTTTGCAAAGCGACAGCTTTCTTGCTGGCAAGTCTGCTGCCACGCCAGAGGAACGGCGCAATGCGGCCATTACAGGTTTGTCCAAAAATATCGCTATTGCGCGTGAAGACCAGTCGCTCGTTTTTTCGATAACGGTGAAACATCCTGCATCTGCAACGTCGGCTGAAATTGCCAACAGAATTGCCGAAACCTACCTGACACGCAACAATGATAACCGCTCGCTGACGGCAGAACGCTCGGCGTCTGTGCTGCAGGCCCAGGCTGAAGAGCTGCGCAAACGCCTGACATCAGCGCAACAGGCGGTCGAAGCGTACAAGGCCGAGCACGGGCTTTTTTCCACCGGGGCAAAGGGTCTGGTTCAGGATCAGGCGCTTGAAACGCTGAACACGCAGATGGCAACGGCACGCAATGAGGTTGCGGCCAAACAGGCCGCCTACGAGGAGTCGCGCAATCTCTCGGTTGAGGATGTTGAGGCTGGTGCGATTACCGAGGCTATACAGTCAACTGCGCTCACATCTCTGCGCACCCGTTATGCCCAGCTTCTTGATACGCAGGCGCAGTTGAGCGCCAATCTGGGTGCAAACCATCCGCAATTGAAGGCTGCCCAGTCGCAGGCTGCAAGCATGCGCCGGTCCATTGAGGGTGAGTTGTCGCGCATTCGCGAAAGCCTGAAAAATGAGTATTTGCGCGCCAAATCAAAACTCGCGGCTCTTGAGCGGGAATTTTCCGAGGCAACCACGGCAACGGGCAAGAAGGCGAATGTTAAGACGAGGCTTGCCCAGCTGGAAAGCGATGCCAAGGCGCTGGATACACTTTATCAGGCAGCGCTTTCAAATGCCGAAAGCCTGAGCCACCAAAACACGGCTGACCCGGGTTCGGCCCGCGTCATTTCCAGAGCTGTTCCGCCCAGCCGCCCCAATGGGCTGCCCAAGGCAATTGTTTTGGCCGCTGCCGTTATGTTTGGTTTTGCTGCTGGTTGTGCTTTGGCCGTTTTGCGGGCCTATTTTGAAACGATCTTCAAACCGGTACCCGCGAGAAAGCCAATCAGAAATGCGCCAGCGCGTCCCGTTGAGCAGTCTGCGGCAAACAATTCAATCCCTGTGGTGGCCCGTTTGGTGGCCGAATATGCGGGTGATGAGACTGGTAACAACCTGGTGCGCTTTCCGCTCACGCGTCGTATACATGCCCATCCGATGAATAATCGTGCCAGAGACATGGGGCGTATGCGGCTTGTGCATATTCTTGAAACTGCTGCTGATGAGGCAAGGTCTCCGCAGGGGCCTTATCGGGTCCTGTTCATTTCCAGCGCGGGTGGCGTGGTTCCAGGTTTCAATCTGCGCGGGGCTGCTGGCATGCTGGCCAATGGATCAGATGTCTGGGTGTCTGATGACTATGCTGCCATTGCAGCCAAACCAACCATCGTTCGCTCCGGCTCGGTCAAGGTCAGTGTTCAGGCAATGGCAAAGGCGGAAACCTACGAGTGGCAAGGCACCGGACTATCCTTTGAACATGTTGCTGCGGAATATCCGCAGTGGGGCAGCGAAAAGCAGGGTGCCTTTGCACTGCTCGATGCATGCGGCACACAGGCTGAGGCCATGCTGCCGGTACTGATGCGCTCATGCGATGCCGTTATGGTGGTTAGTGACCCGGCAGGCATGTCTGAGAGTGTGATGGGCGAGTTGACGCAATTCTTGCAGCCCTGGCAGGAAAAGGTCCTCGGCTGCATAGTCGTGGAGCCTGTTTGAGACCATGGCAAAGGTCGAGCCCAATGTTATAGCGGCACGCTTTGCTCTTCCTGAACCCGGGCATCAAAGCATTGCCGCGCCTGCCGGTCAAACAAGCAATGCCTACCGCTATTTCGCGGCGCTTGTTGCCATACTTGGAAGCCTGACGTTCAACTTCATGCTCACCTTCGTCAACACGCGTATCTTCAGCGTTAATGACAAGCTGGTGATCTTGAGCGAGATGATGCTGGTCGGCCTGGCATTTCTTGCCGCTGCTGACCGGCGCAGCGGTTTGTACATCGCCATGGGATTGCTCATTAGTTATATGGTGTTTCTCTTTGCACTGCGGGGTGTGGTCGATCCCAAGCCGGTGCGTGATGCTCTGATTCCAATTGTGTTTGTCGCGCTCGGCAGTAGGCTAGCGGATATGCGCTTTGCCAACCTTCTCGTCACGGTCGCGCTTGCGGTCGTGTTGAGTGTCGCCTTGCTCGAATATCTCGCCTCGGACATGTATCTCGACTACTTCAATGTGCTTGGCTATTACATCGCTAAGGGATCGGTTTCACTGGAAGAAGCGTTCGGCCAGACCAAGGGTTTCTTCATTTCCGGCATCCGGCCAGAGCCGCGCACCATCCTGCCATTCCTCGGACAGCACCGCGTCTCCTCCGTGTTCCTGGAGCCGGTTTCTGCTGGCAACTTTGGTGCGATTGCCTTCTCCTGGGCGCTTTACAGCAAAGCCATGCGCGGTCGCTTTTTCATTATGGCCGGTGCCCTGATGGCTGTGGCTTTGGCTGATGCGCGCTTTGGCCTATTGACGTGTATGCTGGTGACCGTCGCCTATCCCTTTTACAATCTGATTGCCCGCCAGATCTGGCTTGTACTTCCTTTTCTGGCGCTGGCATTGCTCGCAACTTACGGCATTGCGAGCGGCACTGAAGGTGGTGACAATGGTGTTTTGGGGCGTATTGCGGTGACAGCGGCCCTGTTGTCCCATCTGTCGCCTGGGGTCGCGCTGGGCGCAACGGCCACTGACCAGTTCGTGGCGGATTCCGGCTTGGCCTATTCGCTGGTTCAGTTTGGTCTGTTCGGCTTTATTGCGCTTTGGGCGGCTTTTGTTTTCCTGCCGTCACGGTCTGCAAGGGCATGGAAATATCATTCCATGGTTATGATCTATTTCCTGCTTCTCTTGCTGATTTCCAACTCCGGATATTCCATCAAAACCGGCGCATTGCTCTGGTTCCTTTTGGGCACGGCGCTGGCTGCAAAAGAAGACGAGGGCGAATTACCGCCCGCCACAAGCGGTATCGTCCAGCCCGTGGCGCAATAGCGCGTCGAGCTGGGGCCTGTCATTACCACCATGGGGCTGAATATTGAGCGGCTCGTCGGCAGGCCACCAATCTCCGCCAGCCCAATAGGTCCAGCCGGTCCAGATGTTCTTTTGTGCGTTCAGATAGTCCACCATATCCGCCAATCCGGCGAGGCAGGCATTGTTGGCGCTGCCGCCAAACTCGCCAAGAAAACCGCGGGCGCTATATTCATCCAGCCAGTGCGTGACATCCTTTAGTGCCTGAAGCGCATCTTCAGCCCTAGGACAGGAGTCGTGGGTTCCTGAAAAATTGCTGTCGAGATATTGATGGAACTCGAAAGCGTAATTGTTCGCGGGATCGGACACATTGACCATCACCGCCGCATTATTCCCGTCACTGGTGTCTGAAAACCAGCTATGCGCACCAGTCCAGTTGGTGCCGGGCACAAGAACAAGGTTCTCCGCCCCAACATCGCGAATGGCTGCAATCGCTGCATTGCTGGCTTCAAGCCAGATTTCCGTTTTGATCTCTGTTGGCTCGTTCATCAGCCCGAAAGAAACATCGGTTTGATTGGCGAATTCCTTTGCAAGCCGTGCCCAAAGATCAGCGAAATCTGCAATCGTAATCGCGCCACCGCCGATTTTTTCGCCCGCAAAACCTGCATAATTATGCACGTCCAAAATTGTGTGGAGGCCTGCCTGCCGTGCTTCCTTCACGGTTTCGCGGATCCGGTTCAGTTCGTTTTCGTCGAGCGCAGAACCGGCAATAGGCTGCAGGCGCTCCCAGCGAAAGGGCAGGCGGATTGTGTTCAGACCCTTGTTGGCAAAATAGCGGATCGTTTGTTTTGAGGGATAGGTATAGCTCTGGCCATAGGCCCCGCCCAGTTCGCCAAATTCAGCGCCAGCCAGATTGACCCCGCGAAAACAGGTTGCCGAGGCTTGTGTGCTGGCAAGGCCAAGACACATTGCAGCCACGGCCTGCCGGGTCCACGTTCTGGCAATTGGCATGTTCTTTCCTCTCCAGCCTACGCAGGTTTGATAATCGCGCCATATATGGCCGAATATTGGCTTGCCGCATTCTCCCAGGAATAATCCTGTGCAGCCCTCATCGCTTGATTGCGCATCGCATCCGGCGCCTCGGTCAGGACCTCGAAGGCCTTGCCTATCGATCGGGCAGCCTCCTCAGCTTCATGAAAATCTGCCAGTCTTATGAACTCATGCGCATTGGCGAGGTCGCGATAGGCATCATTGGGCTGCAGCACCGGCAGCAACCCGGCACTCATGGCCTCAATCGCAACAAGCCCGAAGCCCTCGTAATCTGAAGCCGAAACAAACAGGCTTGCCTTGCCCATGAGTGCACGGATTTCCTCGTTGCTGGCGTCAATATGAACGCCAACCCGGCTTTCCAGCCCAAGTGTGCGGATATGGGCCTGCAAATTTGCCACTGTCAGATCCGAAGGAACGCCGCAGATATCAAGATGCCAATCGGCATTACCCTTTGCCAAAACCGCCAGAGTTTTCAGCAGATTGCCGATCTGCTTGTTTGCCGAAAACCGGCCGATGGTGATCATGCGGCGGGTTGGCTGTGGCGATGCAGCATTGTGAAATTTCTCCACATCAGCAGCATTTTCAATCAGGCTGGTACGGCTTGCCGCAATGCGGTTGAACAACCGTTCATCGGCTCTGCTGCAGGCAACAATATTGCGATAGGCGCGCGATGACAGGCGGGTGATGGTGTTGAACCAGATTTTCTTCAGGCGTGAATGGGCATCGGTGTGAAAGAAACCGCCATGGGTTGTTGCCACTAGCGGTTTGCGATGTAGCAGCCAGCCCCAGGCCAATGCGTCGTAGAAAAAATCGATCGCGTGGACGTGGACAATATCTGCATCCCCAAGGTGCTGAAAAACGGAAGGGGCGACTGGATAACGGCTGGAGCCACGCCAGGGAATGCGCACCACTTCAATGCCTTCGACCACCTCTTTTGCAGGAAGCGTCACCTCCGGTTCAACAAAAAGCCGGTCGAGCGTGACGACGCGAATGCGGTAGTTTTGCTTTTGAAGCTCACGGCAAAGATTGGCGACCACATCTTCCAACCCGCCTCGGTTTGGCAAAAATTGCCGGACGACGTGAACAATCAGCGGGTTTTGGTGCTGTGGCTTCTTCATGATGGCGGACTATCGCGCAGAGATATGATTATTGATTTAATCGTGGGGGAGAAATTTGAGCGGCATTCCTAAACTGTCCTTTTTGGGGTAAGCCCCTGTCTGGTTGATGCGTTGGAGGGATGTTCGCGTGGAGTTGTTTTATGATCCGGCTTTTCTGGCCGCCGCAATTGTTGCTGTTGCAATGGCAGGTTTGGGAAAAGGCGGGTTGGCCGGTGCAGG
>JBNKQT010000164.1:0-4761 GCA_050297115.1 Ensifer sp.
CCGCGAATATAGTTCAGCGGGTGCAGATGACCGGCATCGATGTCCAGGATACCACACTTATAGGCGTCAGTCGGCAAGACTTCGTGCAATGCATCGCGGTCCAGAAAGCTTTGCGATGTGACGCCGTATTTCTCCGTCATCATCTCCACGGACTTGCGAAAATCATCCGCATGGCTCGCCTTGTGCGAAGAAATCACAACACCGGGTTTGAACCCGCAATCAATATTATACTCTGCAATCAGCGTTTTCACATAACCAACGGCCTGATCTGCAATATCCCAAAGCTTCCTGGCTTTTTCTTCGCCATGTGCCTTTTCCAGATCTTCCTGCTCGAGCCTCTGCCCGGTATTGATTTGCCCGCCATTGCGCCCGGACGCCCCCCAACCAATGCGGTTGGCTTCCAGCAGCACAACCTTGTAGCCCACCTTTGCAAGGTGCAGCGCGGAAGAGACGCCCATCAGACCGCCACCGACAACGCAAACGTCGCAACGAATTTCACCTTCGGGCTTCGGCTGTTCCGCAAAGTCATGCGCCGACGCCACATAATAGCTTGCGGGATATTCGCCCTGCTTTTCGTTGATTGTCAGAATGTCCATAGCACGACTCAAATGTCAGGCGGCTTGCGCCGCCGCTTTCAAAAAATGATCCTTGATCTCTTCTGCCAGATAAGGCCGGTCAACCACCTCACATGCCGAAGCAACGTTCTTTTCCATATTCTCCGGCAGCAGACCTTTGCGGGCATCCTGCAGATCCTTCACAAATTCCGGCGTGAATTCGGGATGCGCCTGATAGCTCAAAATGTGATTGCCATAGCGCAGAATGGCGAATTCGCAATTGGTAGCCGAGCCTATGACGTTCGCAATCTCAGGCTTTTCAATCACCTGATCCTGATGCCAGGCGAGGATTTCCTGCTCGCGGCCAAGATCACTGCGCTGATACTGCGCCGGACCCGCAATCCAGCCGCCATCATACTTCTCCACTGTGCCACCCAGCGCATAGGCAATCATCTGATGCCCGAAGCACACGCCAACCAACGGGCGTTTGGCGGCATCCAGTTTGCGCACAAATTCAGCCAGCGGTTCAATCCAGTCATGGCCTTCATAAACCCCGTATTTGGAGCCGGTAATCAGCCAGCCGTCAGCATCGTCAATGCTTTGCGGGAAAACACCATCGACGACATTGAAGGCCACAAATTCCAGCCGGTCATCGGCCAGATAGCGGCTGAAAACCTGATCGTAGTCGCCAAATTTACCCTGCATTTCATCCGGCACATGGCCTGCCACCAGAATGCCGATTTTCATCTTTTTGCCCTGCACCTTATTTGAACTCCTGCAACGCCGCCAAACGGCGTAATTCTATCCGATTCTCAGCTCTTCAATTAGTGCCCCGTGATGCGATTTGCCAGTATTGCCAGCCGCGATGTTTTCGCCAAGCCGCCCGCCTCTCGCTGGTCAGCAAACTTAAAAAGCTGGTACATCGAATGCACACCAAGCCAGCGCAAGGGTTCAGGTTCCCATTGGCGTACCTTTCGATTCACCCATGGCAATGAGGCCAGCTTCGTGTCACGCTTCAACACCAGATCGGTCAAGGTGCGGCCTGCCAGATTTGAGCTGGAAACACCAAGGCCAACATAGCCACCAGCCCAGCCAATGCCCGTTGCCTCATCAAAACCGGCTGTCGTGCACCAATCGCGCGGCACGCCCAGCACACCGCACCAGGCATGATCGATTTTCACATCCTTCACTTGCGGCAGAAGCCGGGCCAAAATCTCATGCAACTGGTCAATCGTTGCCTGCTGCGTTTGGCCATTCACGTCAGTCGCCGAACCGAAGCGATAAGGCACGCCACGCCCACCCATTGTAATGCGACCTTCGCGGGTGCGCTGTGCATAGCTGTAGGCATGGGCCACTTCTCCCATAATTTCATAGCCATTCCAGCCGATTTCTTTCCAAAGCGCCTCGGGTAAAGGCTCGGTAACAATCTGCGCACTGTTGAGTGGCAGCCAGAGCCGTTCATGCCCCGGCAGGCCAGCCGTGAAGCCTTCTGTTGCCCGGATAATTACCGGCGCCTTCACCACACCCCTATCCGTTTCCACAATACCTTTGGAAAGGCGCGTGACTGTTGTGCCCTCGTAGATCGTCACCCCAAGGCCCTCCACCACAGAAGCAAGGCCGCGCACCAGTTTGGCAGGCTGAATGCGCGCCATATCGCGAATAACCATGGCACCCTTGAGATTGGCAATATTTACCCGTTCGGCGGCCTCCCTGGCGGTGAGCAGCGAGACGCGCCCCTCCGGCATACCCCAGTCAATTTCGTATTGGCGCTCCTCCGCCAGGCGGGAATATTGAGCATCGTTGGTGGCAACAAGCAGTTTGTCCACACGCTTCAAATCCGCGTCGATACCTTCTTCTGCTACAACACGCGCGACCTCGTCCACCGTGCCAGCCATAGCATTTTGCATGTCGATGACACTTTGGCGGGTCGAGGATTTCAGGTACTTTTCACGTGACCAGTCAAAAGCGCCAGACAACCAACCACCATTGCGACCCGATGCGCCGAAACCGGCAAACTCGCGCTCGACAATCACCACGTTCAAGTCCGGACTTGCCTTTTTTATATAATAGGCTGTCCAAAGACCCGTGTAGCCAGCGCCTACGATGCAAACATCAGCTTGCCGATCACCCGGCAGACCGGCGCGCTTTTCTGGTATACCGCCAAGATCGGCGTACCAGAAGGACACGTCTCCGTTCGTCTTGACTTGCATGAAGGCTGGCCTTTTCAACTTGTGAAAGCCTGGACAACAGGAAATCAGGCGGGTGTGGTCCGTCCATGCTAAGCAGCATCGCAAAGGAAGAAAAGCCTCCTTTCAAAAATTTTTTATCGCATAAAAATTTTTGAGTTATACGCGTTCAAGGTACATAAAGGCGTTGCTGGGCGCTCACGAAACAGTGCCAGACTTCTTCCGGCTTATCATAGCAGCCATCTCTGCGGTTTGGCTGGCCGACTGAGCGAGCGTATTGTATTCGCGCTGATGCCAAATGAGCGGGGGGCGCTCGCTCACCAATTCAATATCCACAAGCGCACCGGCGAAAAGTACGTGGGTGCCGATTTCAATAGCTCCAATTACTTCACAATCCAGCGCCGCCACAGCGCCTGCAAGCCGGGGATGGCCAGACATCCATGAAGACCAAAGGCCGTTTTCAAACCTTTTTTCCGGGTCAACGCGCCCGGCAAAGGCATTGGCAATGTCTGCCTGGCGCTCCGATAGCATCGCCAGCGAAAATCCATTTGTTTTGGCGATGTGATCAGCAAGTCGGCTTTCCATATCAATGGAAATCAGAATGGTCGGTGGATCGGCCGAGAGGGAAAACATGGCCGTTACTGTGCGGCCAAGCCGTTCGTCGCCCAATTGCGTGGTGACAACACACACAGTGGACGCCAGTGAGGCCATGGCATCGCGAAATGTCTTGTTGTCCACGTTGGGACGTTTCGCCGATTTCAATTGGAAGGTATCGGGCAAGTCGAAGTCACCTGGATCAGCATTCATGCACCTGCCCCCGGCTTTTCAGAAAACAAATCCTGCAGCTTGTTTGGAACGCCCTCCATTTCATGGGCATTGGCGGGTGGCGTGCCCTTTTCGGTAATATTCGGCCAGAGATTGGCGTATTTCGCATTCAATTCAAGCCAGACTTCCATACCCGGTTCAACGTCGGTCTTGATTGCATCAATCGGGCATTCGGGCTCGCACACGCCACAGTCGATGCACTCATCAGGATGAATAACCAGCATATTTTCACCCTTATAGAAGCAGTCCACGGGACAGACTTCAACGCAATCCATATGCTTGCAGGCAATGCAGTCTTCGGTAACAAGATAGGTCATCAGGCACTCAGGCTTGAGGTCGTATATGAGTGCTGCCTGCGCCAAGCGGCAGCACAGGCAGCAGCATCATCGGCTGAAGGTGAGGGGATCAGCCGAGATTGGCTTCGGCAAACTCATAGTTGGCGAGATTGTCGAGGAAGTTTTGTGCGTAGTCGGGGCGACGATTGCGGAAGTCGACGTAGTAACTGTGCTCCCACACATCGAGGCCGAGAAGCGGTGTGCCCTCGCCCGTGGCAATCGGGTTGGAGCCATTCGGCGTCTTGGTGGTCTTCAGCTTGCCGTCTGTTCCCAGAATGAGCCATGCCCAGCCCGAGCCAAACTGGCCGATGGCGGCTGCCTTGAAGGAATCTTTAAACGCATCAACCGAACCAAAATCTTCAACGATCTTGGCCTCCAGCTTGCCCGGCAGCTTTCCACCAGTGGGCGAAAGCGCGTTCCAGAAGTGAATGTGGTTCCAATGCTGACCAGCATTATTGAAAACCGGCGCCTTGGTTGCATCGTCCTTGACGGCCAGAATGATCTCTTCAAGCGACTTGCCCTGCAGCGAAACGTCCTTTTCAACAAAGCCGTTCAGCGCCGTCACATAGGCCTGGTGGTGTTTGTCGTGGTGCAGCTCCAGCGTTTCCTGGCTCATGCCGCGCTCGGCAAGGGCGGAATGGGCATAGGTGAGAGACGGCAATTCAAAAGCCATAATAATTCTCCTTTGTTTATAGCGCGCTTGCATTTCAAAGCGTGTGCATTTAATTTACCAAGCAACAACTTTGAAAAACATTGTGCAGAATATGTCAAGCAATAACTTGGAAAATTCAATCTGGTCCCCACGCAACCCCGCAGAACGCATTCTCATGATGCTCAAAATGCATGGGAGCCTGACATCCG
>JBNKQT010000165.1:0-2818 GCA_050297115.1 Ensifer sp.
CGATCTGTGAAACCTCGGGTGCTGAAATATAGAGGCTTTGCGCGAGGCACTCAAAAGGCCTCACATAGGCTTCCGGTAGCACCATCCAGCCGATCCTCCAGCCGGTCATACAATAATACTTGGAGAACGAGTTAATCACCACAACGTCGTCAGTGATTTCCAGTGCACTTGCCTCTTCGCCAGCAAAGGTCAGACCATGATAGATTTCATCAGAAATGAAATGGATTCTGTTGGCCGCGCAATAGTCGGCAAGGCGTTTCAGGGCCGCCCTGCCCGTCACTGTGCCGGTCGGATTTGCCGGGCTTGCCAGCAACACGCCATCAATTGGCTTGCCTATCTGCCTGGCTGCGGCTTCAAGGTTTTGCGGCGTTAGCGTAAATTCATTCTCTGCATCTGCGGTCACTTCCACAACATTCAGCCCCAGCGCACCCAAAATTCCGCGGTAAGCCGGGTAGCCCGGTCGAGCGATTGCCACGGTTTGCCCCGCATCAAAAAGCCCAAGGAACGCAAGATTGAAACCGGCTGACGATCCGGTTGTCACCGCGATACGGTCTGGCGAAATATCAAGCCCGTAATAGCGTTTGTAGTGCACACTGATTGCATTGCGCAGCGATGTCAGCCCCAGCGCATCAGTATAGCCGATGCGCCCTACATCAAGCGCTGCCTTTGCGGCCTCGCGCGCGGCCCTTGGAGCTGGATGCGAGGGCTGGCCCACGGCACAGGAAATCACCGGATGTCCAGCCGCCTTGCGGCGGGTGGCTTCGGCCAAAACATCCATGGCGTGGAATGGTTCAACCTTGCTGCGGCGGGACAGTTGCGGCACGGAAAACTCCTGAAGCTAAGTGGTCTTGTTACTTGTATGCGCACCTTTGCCGCATCATATGCATAATCACAATCCCGCGAGTGTGGCGAATAAACGCATTTTTGGGGTTTATGTACGTGATATGTTGCGACATAGAAGAAACGTGTCCCTCTCCGCAGCCTTCAGACGCAAGACGGGGCAATATTTTCGGTGTGAAAACGCCCACAAGGAGCAAATTTATGGCAAGAAAATTGGCCAGCCTCGCAATTGCTGCAACACTCAGCGCGACATCGGCGCTCAGCACCGCGCCTGCAGCTTATGCATTGGACCAGTCCGAGAAGGAAGAAATCGGCGCATTCATCCGCGAATATCTGCTCGCAAACCCTGAAATTCTTTTCGAGGTTCAGGACGCACTGCAGGCCAAACAGGAGGCTGTACGCTCAGCCAAGGCCAATTCTGTCATTTCTGCCAACCAGAATGCGATTTTTGCCAATGAGACCGACTTGGTGCTTGGCAACCCCGACGGGGACATAACCATTGTCGAATTTTATGATTACAACTGTGGCTATTGCAAACGTGCCGTGAAAGACATGCAGGCGCTGATCGACAGCGACAGCAATGTACGTTTTGTCCTCAAGGAATTCCCTATTCTTGGTCCTGATTCCGTGGCGGCACACCGTGTTGCAATGGCTGTTCACCAGTTGATGCCGGAAAAATACGGTGAATATCATCTGGCCTTGCTTGCCGGTCAGCGTCACGCCGATGAAGAAACCGCGATTTCGGTTGCGGTCAATATGGGCCTGACAGAAGACGCTATCCGCGAAAAGATGGAGTCTGGAAACGGTGATGACAATATTCGCCACGCCTACGATCTGGCAAACCAGCTCGGCATTTCCGGAACGCCTGCCTATGTTGTAGGCAAGGAACTGATCCCCGGCGCCGTTGGTCTCAGCACATTGACGACCAAGGTTGCCAATATGCGCGAATGCGGAACGGCGACTTGCTGACAACCATTGGTACAAACGGATTCGATGCCCGGCAATATGTCGGGCATTTTCATTTCACAACTAGCGAATACAAAAAGGCATCCACGGAGCGGGTGTAATCACCGCGAGTCCCAAGCCGCTTGTTGATCGCTCCATGCGACAGGCGTACCGGCAGGACTTCAGCGCGGGTATCGACCGAGCGAAGCCGCCGCGCCAACGCACTTGCCTGCCCGCAGGAATCTCCTCGATATTCTGAACAAACCAGCAACATGGGTGGCGCTCCGCGCTTTACCTGTTCAATCGGCGAAACATCACGCCAGAAACCTTCCCGGTTACCGAAGACGTAATCAAACAATCGGTGATGCCGATAACGCATGATTTGCGTGATGTCATAAGCTCCACTGTCCAGCGCAACAGCTGCCAGCAGCCCTTTGCCACCACGTTTGCCCAGCATGGCTGGATCAGCAGCAACCAGTGTTACCAGATGCGCACCGGCAGAATGCCCCATAGCAACGAACAGCTCGGGGTTCCCACCCCAATCGGGTGCATTTTCTTGCGCAAAAACAATTGCATCGGCAAGGTCTTCAGCCTGCTGATAGGGGTCGGCATCCGGCAGAAGGCGCGTATTTGCCGAGATGAAGATGTAGCCCTGTGATGTCCAGTGCCGTGACTTGTTGCCAATGGCGCTCGAGTTTGTCTTGTCGCCATAGCGCCAGGCACCTCCATGCAGGAAAAAGATAACCGGCGCACCGCCCTTGGCCATCTCCTTTGGCAGGTACACATCCATGCGTTGGTAGCGATCCACCCCATAGGGGATATCACTGAGAACCTCAGCGGCTGACGCTGCCGCGGAAAGCATGAGCCCTAGCAGAAATACAAGACCACCAAGCCGTTTCAACAAGAAGATCACCACCCAATAATTGCCTTTCAAATCAAATCATCCCCAACAATAAACCAAAAGAGAACGGATTTCAGTCATTACCATTGCAAACACGCCATAGAATTGCTTCCATTTGAGGATGAAGCATTC
>JBNKQT010000166.1:0-5246 GCA_050297115.1 Ensifer sp.
ATTTGGCCGCGATCCTGCATTCTTCGAGTTCTATCGCTCGATGACTGCCTATACTGCTGCATTGGGCGACGGCAATACGACTATGCTGATTTCGCCGGACTCTGAATTCTTCAAGTTCTTTGGGGCGTCAGAAGGCAGGAAGCCCGCAGCGAGTGGGGGGCAATAGGCTCATTAGGGCCTGCTGTACCCATGTCTGATTTTCTGACGGGATTTGCATTTTTCCTGATTATCGAGGGGCTGGTCTATGCACTGGCCCCTCGGCTTTTGAAGAGCATTGTGGCGCAGTTGCCTGAAATTTCGGATGAAAGCCTGCGCATGTTTGGGCTGGCCGCGGTGGCTGCCGGTGTTTTCCTGATTTGGCTTATTCGGGTTTATTTCGCCTGACACCCAACCCCGGCGGTGATGGCAGGGCTTTGAATTCGGGTACATCATATTCAAACGGAATCGTTACTGCGTGACAGGTTTCTATCGTCCAGCATTGCTATAAAATAGATTCGTCTGGCTTATGCCGATGTGAATGCCGAGGAGATTTGATCATATGGCACGCCGCATTTTGAAGATGTCTGTGACTTTGGTGCTGGCGACAGCGATTTCGCTGGGAAGCACATTGGCAGAGGAGATCAAACCTCGTGATCTTGCCATTGGACCGGCGTCTGTAGCTGATCTGGCCGAGCGTCTTCAGGATGCGGTGGTGAATATCGCAATTTCGCAGAAGGCTGACAGCGAGGAAAACGATACGCCGGCACCACTGGCCGACGAGAACGCCCCGTTTCAAGAGTATTTTCGAGACTTTTTCAATGATCGTGGTGGGCGCGACCGCTCAAATCGCAATATTTCCTCGCTCGGCTCCGGTTTTGTGATCGACGAGGAAGGCTACATCGTTACGAACAATCATGTGATTGAAGGTGCGGCCCGCATCACGGTCAATTTTGCCAATGGGCGGCAGTTGGAGGGGACCCTTGTGGGAACCGACAAGAAGACCGACCTGGCGCTGGTGAAGGTAGAGCCGAAATGGCCGCTCAAGGTGGTGAAGTTTGGCGATTCAGATGAGATGCGGATAGGCGACTGGGTGATGGCGATCGGCAACCCGTTCGGGCTTGGCGGAACAGTGACGATCGGTATCGTTTCGGCACGCGGTCGTAATATCAATGCCGGGCCGTTTGACGACTTCTTGCAGACCGATGCAGCGATTAACAAGGGCAATTCCGGCGGGCCGCTGTTTAACATGTATGGTGATGTGATTGGTGTGAATACCGCGATTATCAGCCCCAGCGGTGGCTCAATTGGTATCGGCTTTGCAACGCCTGCCGAGATTGCCACACACGTGATTGCGCAGTTGAAGGAATTTGGCAAAACGCGGCGTGGCTGGCTGGGTGTGCGGATACAGGAAGTTGAAGACGATATTGCTCCCGGCCTTGGATTGGACGAACCGCGCGGTGCATTGATTGCGGGCATTATTGATGATGGGCCGGCAACAGGCGGCCCGCTGAAAGCGGGTGACGTGATTTTGCGTTTTAATGGCAAGGATATTCGCCATGCCAGAGATTTGGCGCGGGTTGTCGCTGAAAGTTCCGTTGATGAAGACCTGCCCGCCACGGTCTTGCGTGACGGCAAGGAGATCGACGTTACGCTGCACCTGGGACAGGTGGAGGAGCCCGAGGAGGACGTTGCTGCTGCTGATGATGTTGAGGAGGCTCCCGTTGTTGACGAAGAGGACGGGGTCGTGACCGGCGATCTCTATGTGCTGGGAATGCTTGTGGTGGAACTCGATGAAAGTGTGCGGGAAGAATATGGGATCGGGGATGCGGTCGAAGGCGTTGCGGTGCGTGATGTCGAGCTGAATTCGGCTGCCGCACTTGAGGGCATTGTGGTGGGTGATGTGATCGTGGAAATCAGCCAGGAGGCCGTTTCAACGCCGCAAGACGTTGCCGACAGGATTGCAGCGTTACGTGATGAAGGCCGACGCAATGCACAGGTTCTGATTTCCAACCCGGAAGGCGATTTGCGGTTCCTTTCGCTTTTGCTTGAGTAACCATTGCTTGCGGTCCGAGAATTGATGGTTTCATAAGCGGGTTGAACGAGACAGCGCCCGAGACTCGTGTAGAGTGGCTCGGAACGCCATTGGGAACACTTTCATGAAACCTGTTCATGTTGCTCTTGCGCTTTTTGTAGCGCTGGTCTGGGGCTTCAACTTTGTTGTTATTGAGGTGGGAATTGAGAGTTTCCCGCCGATTTTCTTCTCTGCGCTGCGTTTTACCCTGGCCGCATTGCCTCTTGCATTGATACTGCCGCGACCTGATGTGCCTTATAGGCTTGTGTTTGGCATTGGCATGTTTTTAGGCGTCTTCAAGTTCTCGTTGCTCTTTGTTGGCATGAAGATTGGTGTGCCGCCGGGGCTTGCCTCACTGGTTTTGCAGATGCAGGCGTTTTTTACCGTGATTTTGGCTGCAGTTCTTTTGAAAGAGCGGCCTGCGCCGCTGCAACTCCTGGGCATTGCCGTTGCGTTTGGCGGTGTGGGCCTGATCATGACGACTGTAGAGGGGGAGGCCACGTTGCTGGGGCTTCTCATGCTGATGGGGGCGGCGTTCTTCTGGGCGTGCTCGAACTTGTTGCTGAAGAAGGCCGGGAGCGCGGATATGCTGCGGCTGATGGTTCATGTAAGTGCGGTTGCGCCGTTGCCGCTTTTTCTTATCTCATTTGTCTTTGAGGGATGGCAGGCAGATTATGCCGCGCTGACCTCCATGACATGGATGAGCGTGGGGGCAACACTCTATGTGGCATACGGTGCCACAATTTTTGGTTTCGGTGCCTGGGGTTATCTGATCCGTATTTACGGTGCAGGGCAGGTAGCGCCATTTTCACTGCTCGTGCCGATCTTTGGCATGTCATCGGCCTCGCTGGTTTTCGGGGAGGCGTTTGGACCTACAAAGCTTGCAGCGGCAGCGCTGGTTATCAGCGGGCTTGTTCTGGTGGTGACGAAACGCTTGCCCGCCAGTCTTCGCGCGACAGTGAATAGAGCACGTGACGCCTGAGATGGGCGTTGCCATCACCAACGCGGGGGTGATCAAAGTCACTTTCGGGGCGGTGTGCCATGTTTAGGCGATGCATGACCGCGCGAGAGCGGGTGTTTTGCGGCACGGTGAAGGCGACGATCTGCTCGAGGTCTCTGGCCTCAAAGGCGTGGTGCAGATGTTCGCGGGCGATCTCTGTGATGTAGCCTTGGCCCCAATGGGCTGGTGTGAGACGCCAGCCGATTTCGACTGCTGGCGTGAACGTGCTTTCGAACATGACCTCGGCAATACCGGCTATGCCGATGAATGCCCCTGTTTCTTTCAGGACGAGAGGCTGAATCCAGATGCCGAACCGGGCCTGATGCGCCATTGCTTTTTCGATGACGGCGGCGGCGGTTTCGCGCGATTGGACGCCGCCGACAAGTTCCATGACCTGAGGGTCGGCGCAAAGGGCGGCGAAGTCATCAAGGTCGGCTGCTTGCCACGGGCGAGAGACAAGGCGGGAAGTCTCGAGGGTGGTCATGCCGCGAAATCCGTTTTGCGGTAGCCCTGAATGTAGAGCAATCCGGTGAGGTCGGCGTGGTTGAGGCGCATTTGGGCTTCTGCCGCGACGGAGGGTTTGGCGTGGAGAGCGACTCCGGAGCCAGCCAGATGGAGCATGCCGAGGTCGTTGGCGCCGTCGCCAACGGCTATTGCATCATCGGTGTGAATGCCAAGTTTTTGGGCAATGTCGTTGAGCGCATCGACCTTGGCTTGCTTTCCGAGGATGGGTTCGGCGACTTCGCCGGTGAGGATGCCGTTTTCTTCAATCAGGATATTGGCGCGGTTTTCATCGAAACCCAATGTTTCCGCGATGCGGCTGGTGAAAACGGTAAATCCGCCGGAGACGAGCGCTGTGTAGCCGCCATTCGCTTTCATCGTGGCGATGAGTTCGCGACCGCCTGGGGTCAGCGTGATACGTTTTTCGATGACCTCGTCAACAACCGAAATGGGCAGGCCCTTCAAGAGGGCAACGCGTTCGCGCAGTGCAGGTTCAAAGGCAATTTCGCCGTTCATGGCGCGGGCGGTGATTTGGGAAACCTGCTCTTTCAGGCCAACTTCGGCAGCCAGTTCATCGATACATTCCTGGCCAATCATAGTGGAATCCATGTCGGCGATGAGGATTTTCTTGCGGCGGGTTTCTGTGGGCTGGACGACCAGGTCGATGGCGTTGTTTGAGACAAGGGCGCGGATTTCGGCTTCTGCATCCGTCGGGTTTGTGTCATCACGCAGAACGATATCGCAGGCAATGCCGTCTGCCAGCCAGTAGAGGCCTGAGGCGTTAACGGTCTCGGCGGCGGCTTCCCCGATTGCCGGGGTGAGAATGGGATTTGACGGATTGGCGATAAGCGTGGCAACAGAAGCCATGAGCAAAACCTTGGGCAAGAACAAAGATGCAATCCTGATAACCGGGCCGACGGCTAGCGGCAAGTCTGCGCTGGCATTGGAATGGGCAAAAGACGTTGATGGTGTGGTGATCAACGCTGACAGTATGCAGGTTTATGACACGCTTCAGGTTTTAACCGCGCGGCCTTCGCAAGATGAGATGGAGGGCGTGGAGCATCGGCTTTATGGGCATGTGCCTGCCGCCAATACCTATTCAACGGGCGCGTGGCTACGCGCGGCGCACGACGAAGTGGAGCGGTGCCGGATGCTTGGCAAGGTGCCGGTGTTTGTTGGCGGCACAGGCCTTTATTTCAAGGCGCTGACAGGTGGCCTTTCTGAAATGCCGGACGTGCCAGAGGCTTTGCGGGAGCATCTGCGCCAGCGGCTGGCGGACGAGGGGGCTCAGACACTGCATGCGGAACTTGCCAATTGCGATGCGGAAGGTGCGGCAAGGATAAAGCCCAATGACGGGCAGCGGATTGTGCGGGCGCTGGAAGTGTTTCAGGCGAGTGGCAAGCCGATTTCCTATTTTCAAAACCAAACTGGCGAGTGGGTTATTGATCCAGACCGGGCGCACAAGTTTGTGGTGTTGCCTGAACGGTCGGTCTTGCATGAGCGGATTGATCGGCGTTTTGCCTTGATGGTGGATATGGGGGCAGTGGAAGAGGTTGAAGCGTTGTTGGCCAAGGCACCACCTGCCGATGCGCCCATTATGAAGGCGATCGGGGTGACGCAGATTGCGGCCATGCTGCGCGGCGAGATGGATCGCGACGAGGTGATTGAAAAGGCTTCGGCAGCAACGCGGCAATA
>JBNKQT010000167.1:0-6009 GCA_050297115.1 Ensifer sp.
TCTTCCGGGTGGATTGCAGACAACTGGTCAACACCATTCCCCTTTTCATCCGACAGTCCGGTAAAACGCGTCCAATTGGTTAGATCGAAAAGCCTGCCATTCTGGTCGGTCCGCCAGAAATTGCCGCCCCCGATTTTAACAAGTGATGCCGCCTTGGCAGTGAGCCGCCCCATCTCCGCCAACGTTTTTTCATATTCTGTAACGTCGTGCAGAATCCCATATTGGTAGGCAGGGTCACCTCTACGATCATATTTTATCTCAATAAGACTCTCCAGCCAGACGAGTTCATGCGATTTGGCAAGGGCGGAAAAGAAATCTGGATTCAGGCGGCCTACAATCCGATTTTCGATGAAAAGGGCAAGGTCTTCCGTGTCGTCAAATTCGCCACCGACATAACATTCCGTGTCCACTCCGTACGCACTCTTGCATCCGCGCTGAACGCTCTGGCCGAAGGTGACCTTGTTCAAAGGATCGACAGCAAGTTTCCCGAAAACCTTGAGACCTTGCGGGTCGACTTCAACGAATCCGTCAGCAAGCTGGATACAGCACTTGGCTCCATCGGCTCCAATGCGGCAGCCATTGCCGCCGGCGCCGACGAGATCCGCTCCAGCGCTGATGATCTGGCCAAGCGCACCGAGCAGCAGGCAGCCTCCGTGGAAGAAACAGCTGCAGCCCTTGAGGAAATCACCACCACGGTCAACGATTCCGCGCACCGTGCCAGCGAGGCTGGAAAGCTCGTTGCCAGCACTCGCGACAACGCTCAAAAATCCGGCGATGTAGTGAAGGAAGCAATCTCGGCCATGAGCCAGATCGAAACGTCCTCTCATGAAATCAGCAACATTATCGGCGTGATCGACGAGATTTCATTCCAGACCAACCTCCTGGCGCTCAATGCAGGCGTTGAGGCTGCAAGAGCGGGCGATGCAGGCAAGGGCTTTGCCGTTGTGGCGCAGGAGGTTCGCGAACTGGCGCAGCGTTCGGCAACCGCGGCAAGCGAAATCAAGGAACTGATCACCCGCTCCGGTGAAAATGTGAAGCAGGGCGTTTCGCTTGTTCATCGCACCGGCACCGCTCTGGAAGAAATCGTTCAGCAGGTACAAAACATCGACACAAACGTGTCCGCTATCGTGGAAGGTTCGCGCGAACAAGCCACCGGCCTCAAGGAGATTAACACTGCGGTCAACACCATGGATCAAGGCACTCAGCAAAACGCTGCCATGGTTGAAGAATCCAATGCCGCAAGCCACTCCCTGGCCAATGAGGCGCAGTCGTTGAATACCCTTCTGGCACGCTTCAAAACCAGCGGAACAGCTGGCCAGGCTTCACAAAAAAGCCAACCGCCAGTGCTGGCCCATGATGCTGGCCCTGTCAGCCGGCAAAGCAGCCCCAAGGCTCCATCTTCCGGGCGCCCCTCAAGGCTGGCGATTGGCGGCGGCCGCGCCGCGACAGCTGCAGCCGCCGGTTGGGAAGAGTTCTGAAATACCGTGACCACGCTCACCCCCGGGGCAGTCTTTGCTCCGCCCCGGGGAAGCTCACAAAACCGGAAGGCCAATGATGTCAAATGTCACCAAACTACCGATCGCGGAAAGGCAACTAACTGAAGCTCAGCTGAAAAAGCTGGAGAGCGACAAGGCATTTTTCGAGGAACTCCTCAACGAGTTCCGCCTCGTAAATTCGCAAATGCAAAACCTGCTGGAAGAGGCCCAGCATTTGAAGGACCTCACGCAAAAGATTGATTCATAGCTGCCCTTCCACGGCAGGTCACCCGCCGAATCTCCCGGCGGGCAGGCTCCTCAGGACAGTCCCGGATCAGAAGCAAGCCAAACAAATAAGCTTGAAACTCCTCTCCAATTTGGCACCGCAATAATGCAAGATAACTCACACCGAATCGAGATCCATCCGTGAGGAAACTGCAGCGATGTCCTGTCCTGGCGAAATCCTGAACGATTTTGCGTTCATTCGTGACATGCACCCAGGGACGCGTGACAGGCTCAAGGCAAGCCTCAAGCTCAATTCCATACCGCCAAACACGACCATCTTGTCACCGGGAGATGTTGTCGATGGTGTCTATCTCGTTCGTTCCGGCACTATTCGTGTCTACTATCTTGATGCTGACGGACATGAAGGCACACTTTACTGGATTGAGGCGGGGGAAAGCTGCATTCTTGCGCTCAATAGCCTGTTCACGGAAATTCCCTACCCGGCCTGGGCGGAAAGCGAAGGGGCGGGAACAGAAATTGTTGTCGTTCCCGGCGCGCTTTTTCGGGAACTGTTTGCTATCGAACCCTCATCACAGAAGTTTCTTTTCGAACAGCTTTCGGGTCGGGTTTTTGAATTGCAGAAGCTGCTGGAACGCACAATGCGCCAACCGCAGGAGGCGCGGCTCATACTGCTGCTTCTGACACATGCGGACAACGAAGAGGTGGTGCGATTGTCTCAGGAAAAACTTGCACGGCATTTGGGAACGGTCAGAGAGGTTGTTGCACGGCTCCTGCGAAATCTCGCCAGCCAGAGATTGATTGAAACCGCACCGCGGAAGATTAAATTGTTGGACAAGGCCCGTCTGGAGGCAATGGCAGAGGCTGGCGAATAGCGGTCGGTTGTTCATCGCGGTGCCCGGAAGTTTCCCGAACACCGCCAGTCAAATTGCAACCTACTGCGCAAGCGCACTGACAGCATCCTCAGTGGTCAAAACACCATTTGCAATCATGCCGTAATTGACGAGTGCTGCCTGGTAGGCAGCTTCACCCGGCGCTGCCACGGCGTCTTTCACGACATAGACCTTGAAGCCGTTTTCCATGAGAGCACGCATGTGGGAATCAACGCAGAGATTAGCCACCATGCCGCCCAGAATAACGGTGTCGATACCGCGTGCGCGAAGCTGATAGATCAGGTCATTGCTTTCCGGTCCGTACATCTTGTGCGGCGCGACGACGATGGTTTCTCCATCATTGATATAGGCCTTGTACGGTTCATAGAAATCGGCACCTGAACCCTCGAAGCCTTCCGGGTCATCCAGCGATGCGCGATGCAGCGCCTTCATGTCGAGCAACTGGCGCTGCAAAGTGCCTGCTCTTGACCAATCGGCGTCACGGGCGCTGTAAATCAGCGGGTCGACGGCAAGCGCCACGCCACTCGACTTGGCAGATTTCATCAAGGTCTCGATATTGTCGATCGTGCCCAGGGTTTCGAGATTTTCCGAAAGCAAGCCATAAAGTTTTCCGTCCTGAGCCAGAAAGTCATTCTGCGGGTCTGTGATCACAACAGCCGTGTGGGTTTTGTCAAAATGCGGCAGCTCGGGTTCTGCTGCCGACGCAGTGACAACTGAGAGTGCAAAGGGAAGCCCAACTGCGAGAGAGAGAAGAAGATTTTTCATTTTCATCGTCCTTAGCTTGATCATGTCAATCACCGTCCGTTGAAAGCGGCGCCGGTGATGACCTTGAGCTACGCCTGCTGCCCGTTTGCCGATGTAACAATTGTTGCAGTTGGAAGATTTTTTGCGGACGGAATTCAGATCGCGCGCGACTGGAACAAAAGTTACATCGCACCGCCTGGGCCTGCGCTAGCGATGACGCCAGCAGACCAGCCTGGATTAAAGAGTGCCAGGTGCCTCAGGCAAATCTGCATGTATCGGACTATATTGCAGGTGCAGAAATGTCTTCTTTCTACCTCTTCATGATCATTGGCCTGGCCTGCGGCTTGGTCAGCTTGTTTCTCATCTCTGGAGACTTGGCGCGGCGTATGGGCCTCCTGACCGGGCGGCGGGTATTGCTTGCCGGAGCACTTGGCCTCGGCGTGATTGCATTCACGATAAAGGTCGTGATTGTTTCGGTCTTGCTACCGGTGGCAGGCAACCTGCATCCCGAGCCACTGCCGCGACCCGATAAGCCAACAGACTTCACATTGGCTTTTGACCCCGAATCTGCGTTCACCGCCTCATGGCAGGTTTTGCCGCGAAACGAAGAGATTGACGGCCACGCATTATCCCCACAACTCGTCGAATTGGGAAAACGCCTTTTCAATGACCCCAATCTTTCGAGCAACAAGACAATTGCCTGCAGCTCCTGCCACAAGATGAGCGCCGGAGGCGCAGACCATCAAGCGGTTTCTCCGGGAATTTCCGGCCTGCGTGGCGCACGCAATGCCCCGACCGTATTGAATGCCCGTTACCTGTCACATCTCTTTTGGGATGGCAGAGCGGCCTCGCTTGAAGAGCAGGCCAAGGGGCCTTTGACCAACCCCGTGGAAATGGGGATGCCTTCGGAGGCAGCGGTCGAGGATGTCGTTCGCGAAAACAGCGAATATGTCGAGGCTTTTGCGCGAATTTTCAAAACGGCAGAGCCTGTGACAATTGATAATATTGCCTATGCCATCGCCACCTACGAGCGGACTTTGGTAACACCTGAAACCGCCTATGACCGTTTCGTCAGAGGTGATGCAGGCGCCCTTTCACCCGCTCAGCTCAGAGGAATGGCGCTTTTTTCCGGTCTTGGATGCCGAATATGCCATCGCGACCCGGTCTTCAGCGCCGCGGGAACAATCCAGCCATCGGGTGTGTACAAGCCTTTCCCGGTTTTCCCTGAAAATGACTTTGTCACAAAATATGACCTGATATCCGATCTTGGCGCACGGCAGCCAAAAGCGCCTTCTGAGAGCGGTCAGAAAGGCCTGTGGCGTGTTCCCTCGCTGCGTAACGTTGCCAACACCGCTCCCTATTTCCACAACGGCCGCGTCAATTCACTGGAGGAGGCCGTCCGGGTGATGGCTGTGTCTCAACTGCGCTGGAAGCTGACATCAAAACGCAGAGACAAAGCACCTCAAATTTCCTGGAACAGCGACCTTAAAAAGGTCTCCCCCTACCGTCCGTCTATGCTGAGCCCGGACGATGTGGAAGACATTGCCGCATTCCTCCGTTCCATATCGCAACAATAAGAAACGAATGCCTCCCTCAATCGTCCGCCCGCTCATTCAGCTCCATATGCCCGCCACTTTTGGAAAACACCCGCCGCAGCATCGGCTCGAAAAACACCAGCGGCTTTGAAGGATAATCAGGGTCAAAGGCGTTCTGATCGTAGTTGTGGCAAAAGTATTTGCAGTCCTCATAATAGGGACTGTCCTTGTATTTCTCCCGCGCATTGCGATCACCGCCCAGGTGGTGATTGTAGTAATATCCCTGAAAAACGCAGTGATGCTCAATGATCCAGCGTGTCTTCTCCGAAACATAAGGCCGCACCATGGCCGCAGCCAGTTCACCATGATTGTAAGGTGACAAAATATCGCCAATATCGTGGATCAGCGCGGCAACCACCGTTTCCTCGTCCGCCCCGTCCTCGTAGGCTCGTGTAGCCGCCTGCAAACTGTGCTGGTAGCGGTTGATCGGATATGGCGTCCAATCCTCATCCAGAGACAGCAGCATAGATTTGATGCGGTCCACCAGTGCCGCGTTGAACGCCTCCTCATAGTCCATCACCGCCAGGAAATCTTCCTTGCTGGCATCTTCCATCCGGGTCCAGGTGGGTTTGTGAGTCCTATCGAGCATCGTTCGCCTCCGTTTGTGCGCGAAGGCAGAATTAGCATTTCTCAAATGATAGATAAAATGTATTGTTTTTATCAAATTGATAAATAAATATGATCAATATGGACGAGAAACTTCTAAAGACATTTATGGCTGTGGCCGAAACTGAGAGCTTTCACCGCGCCGCAGACCGGCTGAACATCACCCAGGCCGCCATCAGCAGCCGCATTCGAACGTTGGAAGACACACTCAAAGTGGAGCTGTTCACGCGCGGCGCAGGCGGCACCCGGCTTACCGAGGCGGGAACCTATCTGCGCCCCTTTGCCGAGCAGATGCTCACCAACTGGCAGCAGGTCGCCGCCAGCCTCAGCCAGCAATTCACCGGTCGCATTGCGCTGCGCATCGGTTGCCAGCTCAGCATCTGGGACCAGTTGCTGGTAGACCTTGCCATCTGGACCGAGGAAACGCTGGGAAAACTGCCGCTCACCCTCAAT
>JBNKQT010000168.1:0-4810 GCA_050297115.1 Ensifer sp.
GCTGGAGCGCGCTTTTGGACGGGCTGAACTCCCATTTTGGCGAAGATGCCAGCCTTGATGCAGCAACGGTTGAAGAGATGCGAAGCTGGCTGACTGCCAACGCGGCAGATGCTGTAGACAGCAAACCGGCGCATGTATTTGCCCGCATCCAGGAAACAGCGCCTTTCACGCTGACTGAAACACCGTTCTGGAAGCGTCGGCATGGCGAGATTCCAGAAAGCGTGTTTTCGTCCAAGCCCGTCTACAACAAGGCCAATTGTGTGGCCTGCCATGGCGACGCGGAAACGGGCTGGTTTTATCCCGGCAACATTGCCATTCCCAAGGAGGCCCTCAAATGAAACCGATGACCCTGTTATTGATAGCAACGCTTGGCGTTGCAGGCGCGTCTGCAGCGCTGTCTGCCTCTCCACGTGATACGCTTATTCAATCCTATGCCGACCAGGCTGGTGGCACACTCTCTGCCGAAGCGGGAAAAGCCCTCTTTCTGGGCAAGCATTCGGGCGGCAAACCTGAGACACCGTCTTGCACAACTTGCCACACCAATAACCCGAAATCTGCCGGACAGGCGCGCACTGGCAAGGTGATTGAGCCTATGGCCGTTTCGGCCAATCCGAACCGCTTCACAGACCCGGCCAAGGTTGAAAAGTGGTTCCGCCGCAATTGCTCGTCCGTTCTTGGACGGGAATGCACGGCACAGGAAAAGGGCGATATTCTGACCTATTTGTCGAACCTTTGAACGCCGGAGAAGGAGACCCGAAATGAAGACAATGCTAAAACTTGCCCTATCCGCAACCGGACTGCTGGCGCTAACCCTGGCCTCTTCTGCCAATGCCGATGGTGGACGAATTGTTGCGACCACGGACCCCGTCGCAAAGGCTGAATGTTCTGCCTGTCATATCGCCTACCCTGCAGGCCTTATGACGACACAATCGTGGAAGGCAATCATGGCCGATCTTCCCAATCACTTTGGTGAGGATGCCAGCCTTGATGAGGCAACTCGCAAGCATATTGAGGACTATCTGGTTGCCAACTCTCCCCGCGGGCGTGAAGTCCCTGCGGATCAGGTTGTACTGCGTATCAGCGAGCAGCCCTGGTTTCGTGGCGAACACGGAAGCCGTCTTGCCGCCCGCGCTGCATCCAATCCAAAAATCGGTTCCATTTCCAACTGCAGCGCCTGCCATCGCGGCGCGGAAAACGGATATTTTGATGACGATTAATGCTGCAGATCAACGCTGATCGCAGCACAACGTCCGGCACCGCTTCCCCTCGGTGCCGGGCGTTCATCTGGGGACAGGACCTTGATCTCGAGCGAATTCACACCAGACTTAGACAAAAATCAAAAACTGGAGATCGGCAGGCAGAGTTGGCCTATAGGACGCGCCGGACAGGTGGGATACGCAGCAGCAGGCCTGCTACAAAATAGCAAATCGCGCAGGTTGCAGCGGCAATGCAGATGAACTTCAATATTGGCGGGAGGCCGATACCGCTTGATAAAATCGAGCAGCCAACCAAAACCGGCGCATGAATAATGAAAATCGTGTAGGCGCGGCGGCTGAGCTTAGTATTAATGTCTCCAAGGCTTGGAAAGCGCTCGAGGCTCCAGGGCAGAAGAAACAGAATGATGCCAAAAGCCATGAATGGCTCCCACATGGCATAGGTGAAGGCGACAATATTCAGGCCACCTTCCGGCGGACCGGCAAGACCCGGCACAAAGCCCACCCCAAGCGCGACTACGGGCAGGATCGGAAACGCAATCAGTGCTGCCTTTTTCCAAAATGCGGTTGAAGCAGCGGGAACAACTTCCAGCAGATGACGCTCTGCAGCTAGGAAACCGGCAGCGAATAGAAAGATGTAGCTTGCGAAAAAGCCAAGCTGCAGGCCGGTAATAGCCCAGCCGAGCGGCCAGATCAGCCGCAGGCAAAACGCGATAATGCCGATTGCGATGGCGGACAGGAGAAGAAACCTGTTTGTCGGAAATGCCGCCCGCCACGTCTTATTCACCGTCTGGCGCCAAACCAATGCGGCAAGGCTGAATAAAAGAAGCGCCCAGACAAACCAGAGTGGACCCCATTCAAAATCAACCGCCCCCCACCTTGAAAGCAACGTGTCCCAAAAGCTGCCACCATTCGCGCTTGCTGCCATCGCTATGGTGATTGGCCCCAGAACAAAACCAAAGATGATGAGCGGAATGCCCAGTCGTATCAGGCGATCCACGATGAAGCGACGAGGCCCTTTCCGGTCAATGGAGCCCGGTGTGAAATAGCCTGCCAGCAGAAATAGGAGGCCCATGAAAAAGGATTGGTTGACCGCACAAAAAAGGCTCATCGCCAGCGACTGTAGGTCATCCATATTGGTTTCAACCTCCCGGTAGAACCAACCGCCGCTTGCCCCGTAGGTGATGGCTGAATGGTGGAAAACGACCAGAAGGACCAATCCGGCTCTCAATATGGAAAATCCGCTGAGTTCCCTGCTCTCACCTTGCGCCGTTTTCAATCTATTATCCCCACGCCCGAGTATCTCTTGCCAGTTTCTTCTGAAAACCGGTTTAACGCCAGATCAAAATTGAAAAACCGGAAATACTCCGGTTCGCTTGCGCCCAACATAAAGCCCGCCTGGAGACTTTCCAGACGGACCCGATATCCAGATTTCTAATCGTTATTCTGGCAGAATGCGAACCGCACCCTTGTCTGCCGAAGCAGCGAAAGCGGCATAGGCTTTCAGCGCAGTCGTGACGTTGCGCTTGCGTGGCTTCTCAGGCTTCCAGCCATTCGCATCCTTTTCCGCACGGCGGCTTGCCATCTCGGCGTCCGAAATCTTCAGATTGATTGTGCGGTTCGGGATGTCGATCTCGATCGTATCACCGGTTTGCACGAGACCAATCGCGCCGCCCTGGGCTGCTTCCGGAGACGCGTGGCCGATGGAAAGGCCCGAGGTGCCGCCGGAGAAGCGGCCATCGGTGATGAGTGCGCATTCCTTGCCCAGACCCTTGGATTTCAGGTAGCTCGTCGGGTAGAGCATTTCCTGCATACCCGGACCGCCTTTTGGACCTTCGTAAGTGATGACAACGACATCACCGGCCTTCACTTCGTTCGAAAGGATACCCTTCACAGCGGCGTCCTGGCTTTCATAAACGATCGCCGGGCCAGTGAATTTGAGAATCGATTCATCAACGCCAGCCGTCTTCACGATGCAGCCGTTGAGCGCGATATTGCCCGTCAGAACGGCAAGGCCGCCGTCTTTAGAGAACGGATTTTCAACAGAACGGATAACGCCCTTCTCGCCGTCTGTGTCCAGTTCGTCCCAACGGGCTTCCTGGCTAAAGGCAACCTGGGTCGGCACGCCACCAGGGGCGGCCTTGAAGAATTGGCGCACGCTTTCGGAATTGGTGCGGGTGATATCCCACTGGTCAATCGCATCGCCCAATGTCGGGGCATGCACAGTGGCGCAATCGCGGTTGATGAGGCTGCCACGGTCCAGCTCGCCGAGGATGCGCATGATGCCGCCCGCCCGGTGCACGTCTTCCATGTGCACATCATTCTTGGCCGGGGCGACCTTGGAAAGGCACGGCACGCGGCGGGACAATCCATCAATGTCGTCCATTGTGAAATCGACATCACCTTCGTGGGCCGCAGCCAGAATATGCAGGACGGTGTTTGTGGAGCCGCCCATGGCGATATCCAGAGCCATGGCATTTTCAAACGCTGCCTTGGTTGCAATGTTACGCGGCAGAACGCTTTCGTCTTCCTGCTCGTAGTACCGACGGGCCAGGTCAACGATCAGGTGACCGGCTTCAACGAAGAGACGCTTGCGGTCGGCGTGCGTTGCCAGCGTAGAACCATTGCCCGGCAGGGAAAGACCAAGAGCTTCGGTAAGGCAGTTCATGGAGTTGGCCGTAAACATGCCCGAGCAAGAGCCGCATGTGGGGCATGCAGAGCGTTCAATCGCCTGCACTTCAGAATCGGAAACCTTGTCATCGGCAGCGGCAACCATGGCGTCAATCAGGTCCAGCGACTGGGTTTTGCCATTCAACACCACCTTGCCAGCCTCCATCGGACCGCCGGACACGAAAACAACCGGGATATTGAGGCGCATGGCGGCATTCAGCATGCCGGGGGTGATCTTGTCGCAGTTGGAGATGCAGACCATGGCATCCGCGCAATGCGCGTTGACCATGTATTCAACGCTGTCGGCGATGATTTCGCGGCTCGGCAGCGAATAGAGCATGCCATCGTGACCCATGGCGATGCCGTCATCCACGGCAATTGTGTTGAACTCCTTGGCAACGCCACCGGCAGCTTCAATCTCGCGGGCGACAAGCTGGCCCATATCCTTCAAGTGAACGTGACCGGGCACGAACTGGGTGAAGGAGTTTACGACCGCGATGATCGGTTTGCCGAAGTCGCCGTCTTTCATACCAGTGGCGCGCCAAAGGCCGCGTGCACCGGCCATGTTGCGGCCATGAGTGGATGTTCTTGAGCGGAATGCAGGCATCTGTCGTTTCCTCAAATTTCGCGTATTTTGCGTTCAAACCTTGGCAAAAAGCCGGGAACGCTTGGTCTTGTTGATAGGCTTTCCTATCGCAATGCCGCTCACCTGTCACTGTCGGATTCGGCCAAAGCGGTACGGTGTTTCCCTGTAAAAGATGAGAAATGATAAGCTAATTTCAAGGATTTCGCACCATGATGCGGCCAACGAGAATTTGGAAGGCAAGATGACCGATAACGAAAAAGACCCCAATATCGTCAACCTGAATCAGTGGAAGAAGACAGCGGAGAAAAAAGCCGACGCTGAGAAGAAAGCTGCCCAGAAG
>JBNKQT010000169.1:0-11157 GCA_050297115.1 Ensifer sp.
TGATTGAGAACATATCGCGCCACTGGGGCATCAGCAGCATGGATCGCCGCGAAGCGGCCATTCTGGCCGTCGCAGAAGTGGGCAACCCGACAATTGTCGCCACGCTCACCGTTGTGATTGCGCTTCTGCCGATGCTCTTCGTATCCGGCATGATGGGCCCCTATATGAGCCCCATTCCGGCAAACGCCTCGGCTGCGATGATCTTCTCGTTCTTCGTGGCCGTGATTGTGACACCCTGGCTGATGCTGAAGATTGCAGGCAAATCACCTGCAAACCACCACGCCGAGCATGACACAGGCGGAGTTTTGGGTAAGGCCTATGCTACCGTTGCAAAGCCAATTCTGGGCTCGAAAAAGACAAGCTGGGCGTTTCTCCTGATGGTTGGCATCGCGACGCTGGGCTCACTTACCCTGTTCTACACCCAGCATGTGACCGTGAAGCTGCTGCCATTCGACAATAAGGCCGAATTGCAAGTGACGATTGACCTGCCCGAAGGTTCTTCAGTTGAGGCAACGGATGCAGTTGCACAGGAAGTGGCCAATGTTGCGTTGTCGCTTCCCGAAACGATTTCGCTGCAAACCCAGGCTGGCACGGCTTCGCCTTTCAACTTCAATGGATTGGTACGTCACGCTTACTTCCGCTCTTACCCCTATATGGGCGATGTGCAGATCAAGCTGACGCCTAAAGGCGAGCGTGACCGCTCCAGCCATGACATTGCACTGGAACTGCGTGAACAGCTTCAGGCGATCGAAGTGCCGGAAGGCACGTCACTGAAAGTTGTTGAACCACCACCGGGACCGCCGGTTATGGCCACGCTGCTTGCCGAAATCTACGGCCCGGATGCTGAAACACGCCGTGCTGTAGCAGAAAAGGTCAAGACCGCATTCCTCAGCGTGCCATTCATCGTTGATGTTGATGATAGCTATGGCGAACCAGCTCGGCGCTATCGCGCAACAATCTCTACCGACGACCTCGACTTCTACGGTGTCGCCGAAAGTGATGTGCTGGATACACTGTCGATGCTGAATGGAACAACGACGATTGGCTATTCGCATCGTGGCGAAGGTCGTCCGCCGATCCCGATCCAGATCGGGCGTTCAAAGGGCGAGCGTGTTCTTGACGAGCGCTTCCTCTCCACACCCATTCCTGCCAACGTGATCCCCGGATCGCGTGCCGTGGTGGAACTGGGTGACGTGGTTCGGATATCCGAAGAAAAGGCATCCTTCCCGATCTTCCGCCACAATGGCCGCTCCGCCGAGATGGTTACCGCCGAACTGGCTGGCGACTTTGAAGCACCGCTCTACGGTATGATTGCCGTGCAGGAGGCCATTGACCGGATGGATTGGACAGGCCTTGAAAAGCCGGAAATCATTCTCCACGGCCAGCCTGACGACCAGAGCAAGCCAAGCCTGCTTTGGGACGGTGAGTGGGAAGTGACCTGGGTTACTTTCCGTGACATGGGTGCTGCCTTTGGTGTGGCAATCATGGGCATCTACATTCTCGTTGTCGCACAGTTTGGTTCGTTCAAGCTACCGCTCGTGATCCTGACACCGGTGCCGTTGACCTTCATCGGTATCCTTGGCGGTCACTGGCTGTTTGGCGCACCGTTCACAGCAACCTCGATGATCGGCTTCATCGCACTTGCGGGTATCATCGTGCGTAACTCGATCCTGTTGGTCGACTTCATCCGTAACACACACACGGATGCCCGAAGCCTGACAGACGTGTTGATCGAGGCCGGCGCGATCCGCTTCAAGCCAATCCTGCTGACGGCCCTGGCCGCCATGATCGGTGCGGCTGTGATCCTGACAGACCCGATCTTCCAGGGACTGGCGATTTCGCTGCTCTTTGGTCTGGTCTCGTCAACATTGCTGACAGTGCTGGTGATCCCGGCCATCTATCGAGTATTGCGGACCTGAGAGAGCTGAAAAGCCAACAAAAAACCCGCAGCGTTTACTATGGCGCTGCGGGTTTTTCACGTCTGGATTTGAGTTCCGACTACTCAGCGCCGTGCCCGGCAATCATCAGGCTTTCAAGCGCCAAACGCTCTTTCTTGCGCATACGTTCGGACTCCGATTTCAACTGCCCGCATGCAGCCAGAATATCGCGTCCGCGCGGGGTGCGGATCGGCGAGGCGTAGCCAGCATCATTGATGAAATCCGAGAAGGTCTCAATTGTTTCCCAATCGGAGCATTCGTATTTGGAACCTGGCCACGGATTGAACGGGATCAGATTGATCTTGGCCGGCACACCCTTCAACAGCTTCACCAGATCACGTGCATCTTCGAGGCTGTCATTCACCCCCTTGAGCATCACATACTCGAAGGTGATGCGTCGTGCATTGGAAAGACCCGGATAGTTGCGGCACGCCTCCATCAGCTCTTTCAGCGGATACTTCTTGTTGATCGGCACAAGCTCATCACGCAACGGATCATTGGTCGCGTGAAGCGAAATCGCCAGCATGACGCCGGTTTCTTCACCGATACGATAGATTTCCGGCACCACGCCCGATGTTGAAAGCGTGACACGGCGCTTGGAAAGCGACAGACCGTCACCATCGGTGGCAATCAGGATGGCTGTTTTCACGGCATCATAATTATAAAGCGGCTCGCCCATACCCATGAGCACGATATTCGTGACCTTACGCTCGCTTGAAGGCAGGATCGCGCCCTGCGGCGTTTCCCGGTTCGGGAAATCGCCCAGGCGGTCACGCGCCAAAAGCACCTGCGAAAGGATTTCCTCTGCAGTAAGGTTGCGCACCAGAAGCTGTGTGCCCGTATGGCAGAACGAGCAATTCAGAGAACAGCCGACCTGACTGGAAACACAAAGCGTGCCGCGTCCCTCTTCTGGAATATAGACCACTTCAACTTCAACCGGGCGTCCCGCGCCACGCGGAGGAAAGCGCAGGAGCCATTTGCGCGTGCCGTCAGATGAAATCTGCTCTTCTACGATTTCCGGTCGCTGAATGGTGAAATGCTCTTTCAAAAGCGCACGCAGATCCTTCGACACATTCAGCATGTCGTCAAAATCGGAAATACCGCGGATATAGAGCCAATGCCATATCTGGCCCACACGCATCCGGATCTGCTTTTCCGGAACGCCTTTTTCACGCAATACGTCGCCCATCTCCTCACGCGTCAAGCCAATGAGAGATGGTTTACTGGACAATGCGGTCGCGGTCGCAGCGGGTGCGTTCATTAGGGTCACCATGTTCGGAAAACTGTTTGACGCCCTTTACCATCAATTTACCTTCCGAAAAAGCCCTCAAAGTTCAACGTCCGGAATAGGGCAAACAGGGAAATCCCGAAATATCGTAATTGATTCGAAAATTGACATGCATCATTAATTAACGTAGCGTTAAGTTAATCTGCGTCTTAGAGCAGGAATTTTAGATAAAATTCTATGTTTTGTTTGGAGTAACACTATGTCAGTCAGATCAAAATATCTAACAGCATTCGCCGCAATGGCGAGCATAGCAGTTGTAACTTTACCTTCGACTTCAGCTCTCGCAAGTTCAATGTCTTGGATCTTAAGCGATTCTAACGGCTGTGGCGGAGGCTGCACCACTGGCCCGTTCGGAACCGTAACGGCAACAGAAACAGCAACGAACCAGATCCACTTTTCTGTTGACCTGACAGGAACCGGCTATGTCTTCATGTCGGGCTCTCCGGCTTTCGCCTTCAATGTCGGCGGTGTGTCGGGATTGCTTTTGTCCAATTTCAATCCCGCATTCAACAATCAGGACACGACAAAGCCAAGCGACGACACCGGCTTCAAAGACAGTGAGGCCAGAAACTTCAACTATTCGCAATTTGGCGTATTCTCGCATGGCGTTGACGCTGGCGGTGGTGGAGGTAGCAACACGCAGGGTCAGTGGCTGGAGTTTGATATCAGCACCACAGAGGGTGCACTGAACCTGTCAAACATCATCGACAACGGGGATGGCTACAGCTTCGCACTGCATCTTTGCCCAGAGACTGTATGTGGCTTCACCGGCTTTGCGGGTGGCAGTTCCGTTACCTCTGTGCCTTTGCCTGCAGCGGGTGCACTTCTTGGCATTGGCGTTGCGGGTCTCGCTGGCCTTGGACGTCGCCGCAGAAGGCAGGCTGTCTGAACAAGAGCACGGATAAATCACAATCAAAAAGCCCCGGCCTTTCAAAAGGTCGGGGCTTTTTTGCTTAAACCACGTTTTCGGCTTACTTGCAGCTTTCGATCTTGTTCAGTGCTGCTGTAATGCCCGAAAGGGAATAGGTGTAAGATGTGTTGGTTCCGCGTCCTGAAGTCGCCTTAACCGTCATTGTACGACCAGCCTTCATGGCAGAAACGAGAGCAGGTTCCTGCGCTGCATTTTCAAGCCAGGCAGACTTTTCCTTCGTGAACATGGTGAACGACTTGTCATCAATTGTGACCGTCACCTTGGAACCGCCGCGCAGGTTATAACCCATCATCGCCTGCGGCTCATAAGAGATATTCTGGCCAGGACGTTGCGTGACGAGAAAGAAATTGTCGCCATGATCAACATTTGCAGGCTGCTTGTCTGACGGGACAGAAAGCACATAGCAAACCTTGCCATTATTGGAATTGTAGTAATAAGCGCCCCACGCATTGAATTGTTCAATTCGAGAGGGTGTTTGCGCCTGCGCCAAAGGGGCGGTCGCCAAGAGGGTCGATACGGCTAATGCAATCTTTCGTGCCAGCATGATTTCCTACCGGTTGGTGTTCGTCTCTGCCTTGAGGCATGCGTTGAACAAACGCAATTCTCATTATTTCGTTTAAGTTAGCTTAATTCCGGTTACCAAACCGTCAACACTGCCCCGATTTTGCACATTAACAAGCACAGCTTCAGCCACCCACTATGCTTATGTTTGGTTGAATTGGGCGAGATTTTGACGCGCTGCTGCAAAAACCGGTGTCAGGCAGAAAAAGCATCAAACATAAGCTCGCCTGCCTCGAATTCTGTTCAAACACGAAGCCACCCAATATCGCAAAATATTAAGATTCATTGGTTATGTAGTGATCCAGCAGACACATTTCTCGGATAACAAAAATGAATAAAATAGTCGCGATTGCTGCCTGGTTTACTTTCGGAGCCATTGTTCTTTTCACACTATCGCCCATTCAGATGCGGCCCGGCGATATCATTACGCCAGATGTCGATCGCGCAATGGCATTTTTCCTGCTGTCGACGCTGTTTGCGACAACCTTTCCCAAGCGCATCTTGCTGATTGCAGTGTTGACTGTGATGGCTGCAGGCGGTCTGGAACTGATGCAGCATCTTTCGCCCACGCGCCACGGAGAATTGTCTGATGCCCTTTTCAAGGCAGCCGGAGGGCTGGCCGGGGCAGGCTTGGCATACCTCATCAGTTTCTTGAGAAAATCCGGGCGTGACACGCCTGACGCGGTTTGGAATGTTGCAGACCAGATGGGCCCATTGCCCAATGAGACGGGATTTTCAGTCATGTCACGCATGATCGACTCGATCTATTTCAGCCAGGAAGACGGACAGCTGCGCATCAAGATGCATAACGGTGAGGAGCGGCTTTTCAAAGGCGTTGATGAAGCCGAAGCTATTGCCTTCGTGAGTGCAGATTCGCCCGGTCGTTACTACACCAACAACATTCGCTCAAAATATGAACGCGTCGCTGCTTCGCCCACCGGGCAAAGCCTGGTCGCCTGACGCCAAATGATTATGACAGGTCAAACGTATAGGTTAAAAACCCTGTCTAATTGAATTCTGCTATTGGACTTGTTCGCATTTGGAAGGTCATGAAAGATGAGTGTTAAATTTGGGACAAGCGGTCTGCGCGGGCTCTCGAGCGATCTGGTTGGTCTACCTTCTGCGCTTTACACGACCGCCTTCTGTAGACACCTGCTTGAAAAGGGACTGGCCCAAAAAGGCGACACCATTCTGGTGGGCAAGGACTTTCGCGCCTCCAGCCCGGATATTGCAAAAGCCTGCATGGGTGCGATCGCAGATAGTGGTTTTGTGCCAGTGGACTGCGGTGAACTGCCAACGCCAGCGCTTTGCTTTTACGGCTTCAAGCGCAAGGCAGCATCAATCATGATCACCGGCTCGCATATTCCAGCCGACCGAAATGGCATCAAGTTCTATCTCCCAACAGGCGAGATCGCTAAAGAGGACGAAACCGCGATTACGGCATGGGCCGAAAAGCTCACCGGCAAGGTTGAACTGCGGGGTGAAAGCGGCACCAATGAAGGTGCTGCGGCAATCGCACTCTTTCTGGATCGCAACAAAGCCATCTTGCCGCCCAACGCATTGCAAGGCCTGAAGGTTGGCGTCTATCAGCATTCCACCGTGGCCCGTGACATGCTGATAGACATCCTCACCCATTACGGCGCGGACGTCTCAGCGCTGGGCCGCTCAGAAGATTTTATTCCCGTTGATACCGAAGCGGTATCCCCGCAAACCATCGATCTGATGAAGGGCTGGACTGCCGAAAGCGGTTTTGATGCCATTGTTTCAGCCGATGGCGATGCGGACCGGCCACTTGTGGCTGATGAAACCGGAATGCCGATCAAGGGCGATTTGCTTGGCTTGATGACTGCGCGCTTTTTGGGTGCAAACGTGGTCGTCACACCGGTGACTTCCAATTCCGGCATTGAGGCCAATGGTGAATTTGCCGTAACGCGAACCCGTGTCGGCTCGCCTTATGTTATTGCAGGTATGGATGAAGCACTTGCCGCGGGCAAGACTGGCATTATTGGATTTGAGGCGAATGGCGGCTTTCTGACCGCCTCAGCTTTCAAGGCCGCTGCAGGCGATATCGAGCCCCTGCCGACGCGTGATTGCTTCCTGCCCGTTCTGGCCGCCCTTTACTTTGCTGTCAGCAGCAAGAAGCCGTTAAGCACAGCCGCTTCGAATTTCAGCATGCCGGTAGCCGCCGCTGACCGTATCCAGAATTTTGCGCAAGAGCGGTCTGCAGCACTTATGGCTTATCTGCGCGCCTCCGATGAACAGCTGGCAGAATTTCTGCAACCGGTAGGAACCGTGGCGAAGAAGAGCGATATTGATGGATTGCGGGTCACCCTGGCCGATGGTCGGGTGATCCACTTCCGCCCCTCCGGCAACGCTCCGGAAATGCGTTGTTATGTGGAAGCCCGCACTGAAGAAGACGCTGCTGCACTTTTGCAGCAAGGATTAAACCTAATTGAAGGGTTTTCCGCGTAAGTTTGTAATTGCGAAGACTGTTTTCAGGCTGAAAGCCTTTTGTGACTTTAAAAGAGATTGATTATGACTCAGAAAATCGTTCCTGTAATTATGGCTGGCGGCAAGGGTACACGCCTTTGGCCACTTTCCCGAGCAACGGCGCCGAAACAGTTTATTCGCTTTTTGGGTCCAACCACGCTGTTTCAAAAGACACTTGAGCGGGTCTCCGATACTGAGCGCTACGAAGCGCCGATCGTTCTGACCAATGAAGACTTCCGCTTTCTGGTTGCTGAACAGGCACGCGAACTGGGTGTTACACTTTCCTCCATCATCCTCGAGCCCGTTGCGCGCAACACGGCACCCGCTATTGCAGCTGCGGCGACGATGGTCAAAAACCTGTTTGGCGAGAACGCCATCATGCAAGTTCTGGCATCCGACCACGAGGTGGGCAACGAAGACATCTATTTCGCCTGCATCGACAAGGCACTGACCGCTGCCAGAGATGGCAAGCTGGTAACGTTTGGCATTGAGCCAACCGAACCTGCAACAGGCTATGGCTATGTGGAGGCTGGCGAAGAGCTGAGCCCCGGCGTAAACGCCGTAAAAAGCTTTGTTGAGAAACCAACGGAGAAGAAAGCCAAGGCCCTTCTTTCCGCAGGCGGTTTCACCTGGAACTCAGGCATGTTCATGTTCCCGGTTTCCGTTCTCATGCGCGAATTTAATGCCTTTGAGCCAGCACTTTTGAGCCATGCCTCCGAAGCAGTTTCAAAGGGCACTGGCGACCTGGATTTCACACGGCTGGATGCAGAAGCTTTTGGACAGTGCAAGGATATCTCCATCGACTACGCTGTGATGGAGAAGACCACGCTGGCCGCCGTTGTGCCGTCGGCTTTCAAATGGTCTGATCTCGGCTCCTGGGATTCTGTTTGGGCTGAAGGCGAAAAGGATGAAGACGGAAACGTGGTTTCCGGCGATGCCACCCTGATCAATACCAAAGACACGTTGGTCATTTCACGTCACCTCCATGTCGCCGCACAAGGGCTGGAAGGCATGGCAATCGTTGCCGGTGAAGACGCCGTTTACGTGGGCAAGCTTTCCGATAGCCAGCATGTCGGCAACATCGTCAAGGCGCTGAAATCTTCAAAGGAAACAGCAGCCCTTGCCGAAGAACACCCGACATCCTACCGGCCATGGGGCGGCTACACATCCATCATGAACGGAGAGCGTTTCCAGGTGAAGCGTATCTTTGTAAACCCCGGAAAACAGCTTTCGCTGCAAAAGCACCACCACCGTGCCGAACATTGGATCGTGGTGAAGGGAACCGCTGAAGTGACGGTGGATGAAAACATCACGATGCTTTCAGAAAACCAGTCGGTTTACATTCCGCTTGGCGCCGTTCACCGCCTCGCCAACCCGGGCAAGATCCAACTGGAACTCATCGAAATCCAGACCGGCTCCTACCTCGGCGAAGACGACATCATCCGTATCGTTGATGATTTCGGCCGGAACTGATCAATTACCGGCAGGCTGAACTTGCGATTCACGCTTGCCGGTAGATCATATCTGCCGGGCGGCTTTTCTCAACCACGACCCGCCCGTTAGGCAGATCGTTGCCATCCAGCTTGTGCGCAATTTCCTGCTCATTGAGACCGAAGCCGACCCAGCGCTGACGCAGCCGTGCGCGCAACTCGCTCTCCGGCACATCAATCATAACCGTCAGATCAAAACAGTCGGCCAGCTGACACCAAGGCTCATCGCCCAGCAGAATATAATTGCCCTCAACAATGATGAGCTTCACCGATTGCGGGATCAACCGTGCGCTGCCGCGTGAAATCTCCAGCGCCCGGTCGAAAACCGGCACAGCAACGTTTCTCTCCGCGCCGGAACGCAGCCTCTGGAGAACCGATTTCAGTCCGCCAACATCAAATGTGTCAGGCGCACCTTTCCATGGCAACCGGTTCGTCTGCTTCAAAACCGCATCATCATAATGAAACCCGTCCATAGGCAACACCGCCACCTGTCCGGGATGCCGTGCATCGAGCGCGTCATAAAGCTCTTCGGCCACCGTACTTTTGCCGGACCCGGGCGCGCCCGCAACAGCGAGAAAATGGCGCTCGCCAGTGCCAAGAAGAACCTCAGCGGAGGCGATCAGCTCTTCAATATTGACAACCTTGCCTGTCACACCAAACCTCCCTTCAACTCACAGAACAGCCCTGATCTGCTCGATCGCCTTGCGGATGTTTTCAGCACTATTGGCATAGGAGAAGCGCAAATATCCCTCCCCCCAGGCACCAAAAGATGTTCCTGATATTGTGGCAACACCGGCCTTTTCCAAAAGCAGATCCTGCATTTCCCGCGAGTTGAAACCCGTGCCCTCGATATTGGGGAAAGCATAGAATGCTCCAGCGGCATCTGCGCAGCGGAACCCGGGAAGCGTGTTCAACTCGGACACAATCAGCTTCCGCCTCTCGTCAAACTGCGCCACCATATCATGAACCGCATCCTGCGGCCCTGTCAGCGCCGCAAGCCCCGCATATTGCGCCGAAGCGTTCACGCATGAATGGTCATTGATGCAAAGTCGAATGGCTTTATCAACCGCCACATCGGGCCAGACGGCATAACCCAACCGCCAGCCGGTCATGGCGTAGGTTTTCGACCAGCCATCCAACATGATCAGTCGGTCGCGAATTTCAGGATATTGCAACAGGCTCACATGTTTGCGACCGTCATAAAGCATCTGGCTGTATATTTCATCAGACAGGATCGCGACATGCGGATGGTCCACAAGGCCAGCCACAAGTTTATCGATTTCCGCCTTAGGCGTGACCCCGCCAGTGGGGTTCGCAGGGCTGTTGATAATAATCAACCGTGTGCGCTCTGTGATCTGGGAAAGAACTGCGTCTGCTGAAAAGGCAAACCCGTCGGTCTCTTGCAGCGCAATCGGCACCGGTGTTGCACCGGAATAGCGAATGACGGACTCGTAGATTGGAAATCCCGGATTGGGATACATGATCTCCGCTCCCGGCTCGCCAAACATCAGTACTGCGAAAAACATGGTGGGTTTGCCGCCAGGCACCACAACCACATTGTTGGGGTTAACCTCGACACCATGGCGGCGATGGAGGTCTGCCGCAACGGCCTCCCGCAGTACAGGAAGACCATTGGCCGGTGTGTAACCATGGTGACCGTCCTTCAGCGCTTTCACGCCCGCCTCGACAATGTGATCAGGCGTCTGGAAATCCGGTTGACCAATCCCGAGGTTAATGATGTCACGCCCGTCAGCCGCCATCTTCTGTGCTTTTGCCAGCACATCAAAGGCCGTCTCGGTTCCAAGACGAGAGAGGCTCTGTGCAAAAACCAGTTCACTCACGATGTCATTTCCCCCCAACCGCAATTTTTCTGTGTTTTGTTATATGAGACTTTGTCAAATTTCGCCCCATGTTATTTTGAACAATTGGACAAAAAAAGCCTTGTAATTTCAGGTTAAAAGCACAAAAGCACCGCGAACCGGGGATTGCGAAAGCGCTAAACCACACCTGCGGCCTGTCACAAATCCTTTGCAAAACCTTCATTTCAGCGTCACCAGTCGCGTCTAAACGCCCCTCAGTCCAATTGAGACTCGAAAGGGGCAAAAGCCATGAAGAAACTCGTTCTCGCCAGTGCAGCACTGGCTCTTTCAGCAACGTCATCGTTTGCTGCAACAAACATCACCTGGTGGCACGGCATGGGTGGCCGCAACGGCGAAGTGATCAATGAGATCGCGACCAAGTTCAATGCGGCACAGACCGAGTGCCATCTGGACGCTGTCTTCAAGGGCACTTACGAAGAAACGTTGACTGCTGGTATCGCCGCTTTCCGCGCTGGCGAACAGCCGAACATCATGCAGGTTTTCGATGCGGGTGCCGCAACGATCATCAACGCCAAGGGCGCCACTATCCCCGCTCAGGATCTGCTCGAACAGGCTGGCGTGAAGTTTGATGCCAACGATT